>JAISRW010000092.1 GCA_031273405.1 Treponema sp. | reverse complement strand
TGCATCCCGCCGGACACCAAATCTATGCCTTTCCCTGTACAATGCTCCCGGTTCTCCCGGCTGTTATACGCCCCGTCAGTGTGCAACCTTTCGATGGTATCAGGCACTATTTCCCCTGCCGCATCCACCGCGCTTGGCAAGTAATGGTTATCAGCCATACTCGCCGCTTCCGTTTGCACATCCACTATCAGATTGAGCTTGTCCGAATCGCACGTTTCAGTCACGTTGACGGAATAGCCTTTTACCCCGTTGCCGTTTTTGTTCCGGTAATGGCAGTCCGGGTCGTGCGGGCTCTGTACGCTTTTCGCGTCAATTTCTTTTGTTTCACGGGGGACGATTTCCGCTTGCTCTCCCGCCTCCGCGTTTTTCATCGCTTCCGCGTCCGCGGCATCTGCCCTGTCCCCATGTTCCGCCGCTTCCGCTTGCTCTGCCCTGTCCCCATCTTCCGTCGCTTCCGCCTTCTCCTCGGTATCTTCCCCTTGCTCTCCCCTGCCCCCATCTTCCCCGCCATACGGGCTTTCCATGCTTTTCGCCCCGGCCTTTTCCGTATCCAGCGGCACCGCTACCGTCTTTTTTTCCCCTTCCGCCTGTACTACCCGGTATTGCTCTTCAAATACCCGTTTCAACGTGTCGTATTCCCGCTGCCCCGCAAGCCCTTTGAACGATTTTACAAGCAAATACATCAGCTTCCCGATTTCCTCAAACTTCTTCTCCACTTCCTCCTTCGTGCTCCGGTACGTTACCGCGCTCCCGCTTTCCCCCGCCAGCCCTTTCAGCGCCTCTATTTCCGCCGACTTCAGTTTCCCTGCCACCGCCCCCTCGTTCTCCCGGTAAAACAGCCGTACCGTCTCGTGCGCTATCCCGTACCGCCCATATCGCGCTATGTTGCTGCCAAGCAGCTTACTGTCCATCCGTATCCGCTTCCCGCTCACCCCAAACTCTATGCATTGCTCCTTCGTCAGCCCCTTGAACATGCTATCCAGCAGGTTCTCCCCGCCCTTCTTCTCATACTCAACTATCCGCTGCCGCAACAGGTAATACGTCGATTCTGCCGGCGGTTCCTCGTCCATATTTAACAGGCCCAGCGCGCCGCGGGTCAGCATATTGAAGCGCGCGCTCTCGAATAACTGCTCGTCGCTGATCCCCTGCCCTTCTTTGAGTATCATCATCCCGGCCAACACCCGTATCGGCGCGTTCGGCGCCCCGTCTTCCGCGCTGAAAAGCGGCTTGAACAGTTCTTCGTTTATTTTGTTCGTAACTTGCAGGCGAAACTGGTTGTGCCATCCCTGCCGGTCTTCATAGATTTTCCGCATCCGTCCTTCCATCACCCGGGATGCCGACTTGAACATATCTTCTTGCACTATGCTTTTCTGAAACATATTCCCTCGCTGTTTTTATTGTATCATATTTTGCGGACTTTTCGGAGGGGACTCACTTTTACCCCTAATTATGAAGAAATTTAACCACAGACGACACGGACAAGTTCCACGGACCGCACGGAAATTCAACCACGAAAAAAGAGAATTTATCCACAATGGAACGAATCAAAAAAAAAAGCGATGAACCATAAGCCGGGTTCTGTTTAAAGAAGCTGCGGCATTTTGCGTCGGGGTTTTCTTGCGAAAAACCCCACCCGTTAATCCCGCAAGCCCTTTTAGGCGCCATCTGTCTCGGGCGGCCGTTTCCGGACGCCTCCGCGCAGTCTACCCGCGCTTAACCGGCGGGCCGCCGGCTTCGGGGATGGGCCCTGGGGCCGTCCCCGGCGCTGTTTGACTTTGCTCCTGATGAGGTTTGCCGTTTTCCGGCGGCGTTGCCGCAGCCGAGGTGGGCTCTTACCCCGCCTTTTCACCATTGCCGGGTTTTCCCGCCTGCGGGAAAACCTTGGGCTGTATACTTTCTGTTGCGCTATCTGTCCCCGGACCAAAGGCCCGGAGCCCGGGTATTACCCGGCATCATGCCCTGCGGAGCCCGGACTTTCCTCCCTAAAAGGGCGGCGCCTGGTTCATCGCCACGTTACTCCTCACTCTTCATAATCGATGTTGACTTTCTCTTCCTCCTCTTCGTCTTCCTCATACTCTTCATCTTCAATATCGTCGAGATCCGAGAGGCTGCCCGAATCCTCGCTGTCGAAGAATTCTTCTTCCCCCTGCTCCGATTCTTCGTAATAGAGAATCCGGGAACAATAGGGGCAAAACACGATCTCTTCCCCCATCCTGACGCTGTTGGCGAACTGGACCGGAAGGATCATGTGGCAGCCCATGCATACGCCGCCCTTGATTGCCACTATTCCCCGGCCCATTTTATTCCGGATTATCCTTTCAAATTTGAAAAGCACTTCCGGGTCCATGTCCATGGAAAGTTCTTTTTCCCGGGCCGAAAGGATTTCGACCCTCTGCTTCTTTTCGGATACTTCCGCCTCGATTCCGGAGCGGAGCTTTTCGAGTTCCCCTTCCTGCTGTTCTATGAGGGCGGTGTTGAGCTTCATCTGCTCATCCAGATCCGAAAGGATCCTTTGTTCCTTCTGGAGTTCCTTACGGTACTGCTGTTCTTTCTCGGCGGCTTCGCGTATTTCCTTGTCCAGGGCCTCGTATTCCCGCTGGGTGGAGATGGAATCCATGTTCTTTTCGGCCTTTTCCCTGTGGATTTCGGCTTCCGCAAGAAGGTTCTGGTATTCTTCCTCCGCCCGCTTGGCCTTTTCATAATCCTGGTTCTTTTCAATGAAATTTTTCTTCATCCTGGCCAGGGCTTCTTCCTGGTCGGTCAAATTTTTCGGACTATCCCGAATCTTCTGTTCCAGGGTGATTTTTTCCGAAAGGATATCCTGCAGGGTCCGCATTTTATCAAAAACTTCGTCTATTGCCATGTTTGTCTCCTTAATGATCCAGGTAATCTTTCAGCCGGCGGCTCCGTTTGGGATGCCTGAGGCGGCGCAGGGCCTTGGCCTCGATCTGACGGATCCGTTCCCGGGTTACATTGAAATAAAGCCCCACCTCTTCCAGGGTAAGAGAGTAGCCGTCATCCAGGCCGAAGCGCATCTTGAGGACTTCCTGCTCCCTGGCCGGCAGGGTGGAAAGCACGTTGGTGAGCTGCTCCTGGAGGAGGGTGAAAGCCGTAAGGCTCGCCGGGTTCTCCACATCCTTGTCCTCGATGAAATCGCCCAGGAGGGAATCTTCCTCTTCCCCTATGGGGGTTTCCAGGCTTATGGGCTCTCTGGCCACATTCTTCACCGACTTTACCCGCTGGGCGGTCCAGCCCAGGCGTTCGGCGATTTCCTCGTCTGTAGGCTCCCGGCCCAGAACCTGCATGAGCTGCCGGGATTCCCGGACCACCTTGTTGATCTGTTCGATCATATGGACCGGCACCCTGATGGTCCGGGCCTGATCCGAGATGGAGCGGGTAATGGCCTGGCGTATCCACCAGGTAGCGTAGGTGGAAAACTTGAAACCCTTCTGGTATTCAAATTTTTCAACCGCCTTGATAAGCCCGATGTTACCTTCCTGGACCAGATCGAAAAAATGCAGCCCCCGGTTGGTATACTTTTTGGCGATGGAAACTACCAGCCTGAGGTTAGCCTTGATGAGCCTGTCCTTGGCGTTCTTCATCATCACCCTGCCCCGGGCGATTTCCTTGGCCATCTGGTTGATGCTGTCGATGGTTTCCTCAAACTCGGCCTCCATCTGGCGGAGCTTCTTCTCGGTGGTCTGGATGAGCCGGATCTTCTCTTTGATTTCGTCGGAACTAAGCCCCAGGGCCTCTTCCAGTTTTTCCCTCTCCTCCTTAATGGTAAGCCCTCGGCCCAGGGTCCGCAGTTCTTTCAGGGAAGCCACCTGGAGGTGTTTTTCAATCCTTTCCTGCTCTTTCTTATAGCGCCTGATACGCCTGGAAGCCTGGATGAATTTTTCGGAAAAACCCGTAATTTCCTCGGGGTGAATTTCGGCGCTTTCTATGTTTTTCATGATCCGGAAGCGGATGCTGTTGAGTTCCGGGTCATCGAAGATATTGATACCCCTGGTGATAAGGCGGCGTTTTATTTCGATATAGCTCTTGAGATCTCCCGCGACAACCTTGAGGGTTTCCTTGTAAAACTGGTTGAGCCTTCGCCGCTCGGTCATGTGCTCGGTGATCTCTTTTTTGGAAAAATTGAGTTCCCGGAGATCCCTTTTGGAAAAAGCCTTCTGGGCGATATGGTAAAATTCGGGGATGATCATCCCTGATTTTTTAATCACCCCTTTGATGATATTTTCACCGTCTTCCATCTGCTTGGAAAGCTCGATTTCCTGCTCCGCGGTAAGGAGGTTTTCCCGGCCTATTTCCCTGAGGTAGAGCCTGATGGGATCGTCCACCGAAGACTCTTTGTCGCTGTAAACCAGGCGCTTTTTGCCGTTTTCAGGGTTCTTCGGGGCTTCGGATTCGTCATCCGCGGAACTGTCTTCCTCGATAAGCTGGACATTATTGGCCTCCAGCAGGACCAAAACCTGTTCGATCTTATCGGAATTAGTAATATGCTCGGGAAGATAATCCGAAAGCTCCTCATAAGAAAGGGTTTTCTTTTCCTTCGCGTATCCAATCAGCTTCAGTACAGCGGGATCGATCGCCATATCCGGCGTCGTTGTATCAGGCGTTCGCGTTTCCGTCATGAGTTAACTTCCTTACAATCGGCGCAATTCTGCATCAATATGCATTTTTTCAGACAACAATTCTTCCAGCTTCCCATCCGGGGAAGCCTGATTTCCGGACCAAGGCTTTCCGGCGTCGTTTTTAAGCCCCCGCAGTTTGATGACAATCTCATCCAGCCGGCGTTCCAGCCGTTTCCGGGTTACTTTTTTGATGCCGTCCGTCACAAGCCGGTCGAGGTTTGTCGAAAATTCCTTCGACATGCCCCGTTCTATTATATATTTTTTTAATTCCGGTGAAAAAATCCGGGAGAGAAGGGCATCCATACCGGTTTCATCGTTAATAAAACACTCTTCCAGGGCGATGAAGAGCTCTTTGGCCGCCGGATCCTCTATCTCTTTGATAGTCAAAACCGAACGGAACCGGGGGTACAACCTATCGGTCCCGGCCGCCATATCGTGCACCGCCACCGCCATGAGCAGGCTAAGCTCCTCGTTCATGCGGATCTGCGGAGACTGAGTCCCCTGAGACTGCCGGGAAAATTCCTCCTTTGGGCTATTTATCCCTTTTACGCGCTCCCTGTTGCCGAAGCCGGCCCGTTCCTGGCCGAAACGGCGATAATCGTCGGCCGCCGAAGACCGGTTGACCCCAAAAGCGTCGGCCGCGGCTTCGATGCAGGTGTCCCTGGCAACCTCCGAGTCCAGGGTCTCCAGATAAGGGAAAACAAAAGCCACCGCCCTGGCTTTTCCTTCGGAATCCCGGATATCATAAAGAGACTTCGCACGAATTATAAGATATTCAAAATCATTTATAAAACATTTCATCTTTTTTTGCAACGCCTGGGGGCCAAGATTTTTTAATATATCCGCGGGATCTTTTGGCGCTGTCGCCGTCGGCGCCGCCTCCCGTGCTGGGGAACCGCCCCCCTCCCCTGCCGTCAGGGAATCCCGCCCTAGGAGATCGGCGCCGGGTTCTCCACCGGGGACTACCACGAAGCAGGAAAACCCATTCCGGCGGCCGGTGAGAATCCCCTTAAGGGCCGCCTCCTGGCCGGCCTTGTCGGAATCAAAGACCAGGACGAGTTTATCCGCCCAGCGCCTCAGCAGCCTGGCCTGATCGTCGGTAAAAGCGGTCCCCAGAGGGGCTGCGGCGTTGGCGATCCCTGCCTGATGGAGGGCTATCACGTCCATATAGCCTTCGGCGATATAGACCGTCCCGGTCTTGCGGATCTCCGGCAGGGCCAGATCGATGGCGAAAAGGGTTTCTCCCTTTTTATAGGTCTCCATCTCCGGGGAATTGATGTATTTCGGCGAGGGACGGCCGCCGCCGGTGGCCTCCTCCAGAATCCTGCCCCCGAAGGCCACCACCCGGCCCTGGCGGTCGGCAATGGGAAACATGAGACGGCCCGAAAAGAGGGGGATTCCGGGGTAGCGGGAAGAAAAAAGCCCCGAAGCCGCGAGAAATTCCTTTGAATAGCCTTTTTGGGAAAGAAACCTGAAAAGCCAGCGCCTGTCCGCGGGAGAATAGCCCAAGCGGAAACGTTCCATCATTTCCTTAGTCAAACCTCTGGATATAATATACCGCTTCGCGGCCTCTCCTTCAGCATTTTCCGTCAGAAAGTACTGAAATGTTCCGGCAACCCGCCGGTAAAGCTCAAAAAGCTCCTCCCGTTTTTTGTTTCGTTCCTCCCTCCGGCCGTCTCCCGAATCAGGCCCGGCGGAATCGTAGATTATCTCCACCCCAAAGCGCTTTGCCAGGAATTCCACAGCTTCGGGAAAGCTCAGTTTGTCCATCTCCATGACAAAGCTTATTACCGAGCCACCCTTGCCGCAGCCGAAACAGTGATAGGCTTTGAGATCCGGGTTGACCGTAAAGGAGCCGGTTTTTTCCTGGTGAAAGGGACAGAGCCCCCACCAGCGGCCGCCCCGTTTTTCAAGCTGCACGTAATCGGAAACCACCGCTATCGCGTCCAGGCGGTCGGAGACTGCCTGGACGGTGGATTTGGAAATCAGAGGCATAGGGAAAACTCCTTATCCGGCATCTTTAATCATGGTATTAGGAGCTTTTTTTTACATAGAGGGCGCCGGCCCGTATGTGATCGTCAAAGGTCCGGGAAAAATAGTGCCGGCCGACGTCGGGATCGGTGAGCCTGAAGTACAGGTAGGCGGCGGAGGCCGGGTTAAAGGCGGCTTCCAGGGCCGTCCTGCCCGGCACGGAAATAGGGCCCGGAGGCAGGCCGGGGTACATATAGGTGTTATAGGGGTCCCGGATTTCGATATCCCTGTTATAAAGGACCTCGGGGTGCGGGCGGCCCTGAATCTCGGTAATCACGTACTCCACGGTGGCGCAGGACTGGAGGGCCATGCCTATGTCCAGGCGGTTGTAAAAAACCCCGGCCATGAGGGGGGCTTCCTCATCCACCCGGTATTCCCTTTCGACAATCGAAGCGATGATGACCTTCCGGAAGATCTCGCCGCCGCCCATAGCGAGGGATTCGGGGGCTATCTCCCCGAGACGGCTGAAAAAGGTGCCGGCCATGGCGGCAATCACCTTTTCGGCCGGAAAGGAATAGGGAAAAAAATAGGTTTCGGGAAAAAGATAGCCCTCCATGGTTTTTCCGGGGATGCCGTAGCTGTCCAGGATCTCCCTGGAAGCGGCGGCGGAAAGAAAGGCGTCGGCCCCGCAGACACCGGCTTCTTCCAGGATGCGGGCGATCTTTTTGAGGGTTACCCCTTCGGGGACAGTAATCCGGACCAGTATCTGGTCTCCCGATACCAGGAGGGAATGAATCCGAAGCTGGCTGGCCGGCAATTCAATCCGGTAGGCGCCGGTTTTAATATAATCCCTTGTAAACCGGGAAAGAAAATACCAGAAATACCGGCTCCGTATGATCCCCGCCTCTTCCAGGCGCTTCCCCACCGAAAAGGCGCTTTCCCCGCTCTTGACCTCCAGAAACAGGGAGCCGTCTTCTTCCACGGCCAGCCCCGCCTCCCCGGGAGCGGAACCTTGTCCGGCGGGCTTTGGGAGCGGCTCCGGGGGAGAATTAAAATACATCACCCCTCCCAGGGCAAGAAAGAAAAGAACCAAAACCAGGGCTATACAGGCGCTCAATAGCTTTAAGATCCGGCGGGCCGGGGAAAACGCTTTTCTTTCCCTGCCGGCCGAATTTTCATCGGTCAAATTGCTCACAGCTTTATTTCCATACCTTCTATGGCAAGGGTAAGCTTTATCCCTTTGATGTTCATCCGTTCAGTGTACCAGCGGGCCGATTGGAGCATATTGAAAAGCTTCCTGTCGTCATAGGTGGGGTCATGGTGAAAAAGGACCATGTGCTTTATTCCCCAGTTGGCGGCAAAATCCACAGCCAGGCTGAAGGCGCTGTGGCCCCAGTTGTATTTTTCGATAGCCTCTCCCAGGGTATACTGGGAATCGATGACGATCAAATCGGCTCCCGCGAAATAGGCGGTGTTTTCCTCGTTTTTGACAAAATCCGAGGCCGAAAGCTCCGTATCTGTGGCGTATATAAAATTGTGCACACCATCATAAACTTTATAGGAGTAGGAATCTCCGGGATGGTTCATTTTCTTATAGGAAACGACCATCCCGCTGATTTCTGCCGGCCCGGTGAGGGTATGAAAGGTCTTTTTTGATCCCATGGATTCCATATGAACCGGGAAATAGGGGGAAGTCATCTGCCCGCGGAGGAAAGCTTCCAGATCCGGCTTGGGGGAATAAAAATCCACCGCCACCGAGGGGTCGTAGGCGGGGCCGAAAAAAGGAAGGCCCTGGAGATGGTCCCAGTGAAAATGAGAGAAAAAGACGCGGTACTGCCGGGGTTTGGGATTTTCCGTTCCCACGGATATGCCCAGTTCCCTGATCCCCGATCCGGCGTCAAAGACGAAGAGATCCTCCCGGCCCTCCGGCCTTACCGCCACGCAGGAGGAATTCCCTCCCACGGTTCCGAAAAGCCAGGGAGGGAGCCCCGCGAGAAAACGCTCGCGGGTTTCGGGGCTCACGATATCTTCCGGGGTAAGCCGTTCCAGGACTGCCGAGATCTTGCTTTTTATCTGGCCGGGCAGTTGGGGGACAGGCAGGGAACCCCGGACTCCCCAAAAATGGATCAACATTAGATTCCCCCTTTGGCACCGGTTCTTGTGATCGCGGGCTCGGCGTCCTGTTTTTCCAGCCAGGCTTCTATCTCCCTCCCGGGATGAAAGGCCCCCTTGTCCATACCCGGACAGCCTGCGGCCAGTTCTTTCCAGTCCCCCTCGGAATCCAGGGCCGAACGCCAAAAGGGAAAAGCCCGGCATTGCAGGGGCCGCGATTCATACACCCCGCATCCTCCGCCTTGGCCGGAATTCCGGAAAGACCCCCAGAAAATACAATCGTAATTGGATTTTTCTTTTAACGAAAGCCGATCCGCCCTCCTCCCTGACGAAATCCAGCGACAGTAGGTTTCCATAAACTCAGTATATCCCATTTTCAGCGTTTCGGCCAGAATAGCGACGTCGATTCGGGAGAGAAAGACATAACCGCTTTCGTAACGGCAGCAGGCCGAACAGCGAAGGCAGGAAAAACAAAGCCCCGCATCGTAAAAAGAGCGCTTTTCTGTACCGGGCAATCCCGCATTCCTCCGCAAGTCTCCCATTGTTACTCCGATTCTCCTGTGGTTCTCCCTTATTATATCGATTATTAATTCAAGGTTGCAGTTCCAAAATCCGATATTTTGGAACTGCCTCAATTATATCAATTATGAGCTTTTCCCAAAACTGAAGTTTTGGGAATGCCTCTATACAAATATAGAATATATCGAAAAATTCGCATGAAAAACAAGATTTTTCAAGCCCCCTTGCAGAGCCGTGTCGCCGTTCAATAGAAATGTCCCCTTTTCGGGGGCATCGGCGTTTACTCTTTTAACCTTCCGGAAGACCTTGAAAAATCGTAACAATTCAGCCGTCTGCGAGGGATAGCGTCACCACTACCGCGGTGCAATCGGCGGAGTGGAGGGGCTTTTAGCCCCGAAATGGAACCGATTGGAGCGAAAGGGATGGAGCCCCTTTGTTAAATGCACTTGAGAACAAGAAAAATATATAAAATATCGTATATACCTGAGTATTACAAAAACTATGATATTCCTTGTTTTTATCTCAAATTCTGTGAATTACCAGGATATAACAAGGTAAAGCCTGAGCTTCCAGCAAAAACTTCTTCGACTGCGAACCATCGAACCGAAGGTTCGCGGTTCGCGGTTCGATTCGACTGGGCGGTTAGAAATTCCTGAAACATGTAATCAATCATAGAGTTATGGGTCAAGTTTAGCCCTTCCGGCGGGGTATTTACCCGGAGGAAGCAAGACTCACCGCCGCGTAGCCGACAAAGGATTCGGGGCAGGCCTCCCCGGTGACATCGGCGCTAGTGGTGTAGGCCAGAAGCTCCGCCTTTGCCCGGCCGGCGAAGCCCATGGCGGCCAGGACGGCCCCGGCGGAACAGGCCGAATGATCTTCCCCGGCCCGGCGGAGAACCCCGGCCCTGTCCCCCGAAAGCACGGCTCTGATAAAAGCGGCGTCGTTCTCCTGCTTTACCCACTCCAGGGCTTCCTTTCCGCCACCCCTGGGGCTGAAGCCGTAGTTCCGCCCGTAATGGGTAAGATCCGTGGAGCCCGCAAGGACCAGGCGGCGGCCCAGGAGCCGGGCCTTTTCGGCCAGGAGCCTCCCCGCGTCAAAAGCGGAGGCTTCGGCGGGGAACCGGGCCCAGAGGAGCCGAGCCCGGGGAAAAAACCAGCGGACCATGGGGAGGAGGACCTCCACGGTATTGTCCTGGTAGGTATCGGGCCGGCCCGAGAGCTCCCTTCCAAGTTCCCCCGCCAGTTCCCTGTCGATTTCCATGACCCCCAAGGGCGTTTTTATCCCTTCTTCCCCGGCAAAAAGGAAGGGAGCGCCCCTGGGCAGGTGTCCGCCTATGACCGCCACGGTTTCCGCGCCCCTGTCCAGGGCCGAAATTGCCAGGGCGGCGGTTTTTCCCGAAAAATACCAGCCCCCATGGGGAGCTATGACGGCGGCGGCCCCCTCCGCTCCGGTTTTTCCGGCAAAGGGCTTTAAGAAACCGTCAATCGCCTCGCTGTTTCGGGGATACCATCCGGCCGGAAGGCTCATTTCGCGTAAAATCATCATTAATAATCCCAATAATCCCACTTGATTCTATACTGAGGCTCTCCCAAAACCAACCGAGTTTTGGAAAAAACTCTACTATATATTACTTAATACTACTTTTCTTGGCAAGATTAGCCGAAAACATATATATGAGCCGGTTCCAATCGGTTGTTTTGAAACCGGCTCCCGCGGTTTTCAGGCTAAAGCACGAACAAAAGGTTCGGCGAAACTGCGTTTTCAAGGTTGCGGTTCCAGAATCTGACATTGCGGACCTTCGGTCCGACGGAACTGCCTCACATTAGTATAAAAGGGAAAAGCATGGGTTCAGGCAGATCATCGACAGTTTCTTTCGTAATCGCTTCGATTTCTATTGTGCTTTATATTGCGGCCATTGCTTTCGGAGCTATCAGGATCATTGTGGACATAGGCGAAAGGCGGAGCGTCGCGGAACAAGAATTCAACGATCTGGCGGATCGTTCTTCTTCCGCGGCTGTTTTGGGATTTATGAGCAACGCCTATCAGGAATCTATCCGGGATTCCTTGAATGAGTCCCGAACCCTCCTGGGGGTGATCATTTCGGTTGCCAACGGCGAATATGCCTTCGAGCGGTATCCGGGAAGCGTTGTGGTCTGGGCGGGGGATTCGCCCCGGTTTAAAACCGGCATCGGCCTTCCGGGGGAGCCTTTTTACCGGCCCCTGAGGATAGAAGGCCAGCGGAACGGAAGCATCCAGGGTTCTTACAGTTATATCACCTACGATCTCTTCATCGGTACACTGCGAAACACCCTTGTTATTATTGTGATAGTGCTGGGGGCCTCGGTTTTGACCCTGATTTTGGGAACCATCGCTAAAACCCCTTCTCCCGCCTCCCGGCCGCAGGCCCAGCAGGAAACTCCGGTGGAGGCGGCTCCCCTGCCTGAGGACGCCCCCAGGGGGCTTTTTTCGCCCCGGAGCAACATAGGCTGGGAATCCTATACCCTAGACCGGCTTGCTTCGGAACTCCACCGCTGCGCCTCTTTTGAGCAGGATCTGACTTTCATTTTGATGGAATTTAAAGACGGAAAACTGGACGATCCGCACTATAAAATCTTCGCGGAAGAGGCCGCCGGTTTTTTTACCCTTCGGGATCTGGTTTTTGAAAAGGGAGAACGGGGGATCGCGGTGATTTTACCCAATATCGATTTGGACCAGGGCCTCCTCAGATCCGAGGAATTCAGGGAAAGGATACTTAAAAAACTGCCCGATTCAGCCAAAACCAGGCCGGAGCTTTGCATAGGCCTCAGTTCCCGCTCCGGAAGGCTCATGGAAGCCGAACGGCTTCTGTTTGAAACTTCCCAGGCTCTGCTCAAGGCCCTGTCCGATCCCCTGTCGCCCGTTGTGGCCTTTAAAAGCGATCCTGAGAAATACCGGAACTTTATCCGTAAAACACACAGCGCGTAAACCGCGCAAAGGGAAGAAGGGAAGATAACCGCGGGGGAAGCGGCAATTCCTGACAAAAGTCCGTGCCGCCGAGAAGGTTCGATGCGCGGCGGTTAAAATTCTTCCTGGGGGCCAAACTTGGCTTCCGGCAGGGTAACGGTGACTTCCACGCCGCCCCCCTTCCGGTTTGCGATGCTGATGGTTCCCCCGGCGGCCTCGATAAAGCGCTTGCTTATGGAAAGGCCAATCCCGGTGCCGGTGCTTTTCGTGGTAAAAAAGGGATCGAAGATCCTTCCCAGATCCGCTTCGGCAACGCCGGTTCCCCGGTCGCGGACGCTTACCGTCACGGAGCCTTCTGCCTTGCCTCCCGGCGGGCTTGTCCTGAGGGAAACCGCCGTTTCCCCGGGCGGGCTGCCGCTTTCCAGGGCGTTTCTGATGAGGTTTTCAAACACCGAACGGATGCGCTCGGGGTCGGCGAAAACCATCGCCGCTCCAGCCGGCCCTTCTTCCGTTATATTGCCTATATCTATATCACCCGTATCACCGCCGTGGAGCCGGTTCCCGATTTCCGCCAACAGTTCCCGGAGATTAAAGATAGAGGGATTTCCCTTCCCCTCCCGCAGGTAGTCGTTGACGCGGTAGATGAGGCTCGACAGCCGCTCCACCTCTTCGTTGATGATGGCGATTTCGGGGGCGCCCTTCCCGCGGTACAGCTTCTCCAGGATGCCGGTCTGGAGGCGTATGGACAAGAGCGGGTTCTTTATCTCGTGGGCCAGGGTACCGGCGGCGGTTCCCAGGACCACTAGGTTCTTTTGTGCCTCGATGCGCTTGCGGTATTCGGCGTTCCTGATGTAGAGCGTCCGCATATAGCCGACCAGCACCCACAGCAGCAGCACGCTGACGGGCTGCGCGATGTCCGTCAGGCCGCGGGCGCGCCAGTAGTCGGGGTGACTGATGTCGATGTAGAAGTATTTGCTCTGCCTAAGAGCGTTGAAGAACCACGCCTGCCGCGCCCAGCGGCCTTCGTCGCGGAGTCTGCCGCCGTCAGTTGCGGGCGGTTGCGGCGCCGGGGGCGGCAACGGCGGCTGGGGCGTAGGCTGGCCTCCCTGGGGCTGGCCCCTTTTGCCGGTTTGCATGATGAACTTGACGGAGCGGGAGCTTCGGTCGGGGATGGAGTAGCGCCCGAAGCGGTTCTCCTCCCGCAATTCGCGGAGTATTCCTTCGTCGAAGGCTGGAGGAGCGTCCCCCCAGATATTGAGCGGCAGAAGGTCGTCCCCGTAGACCGCGAAGCCGCGCACCCGCTCCCGCAAGAGGCTGTCCGCCTCGATTGCCGCGCCGAAGCTGTCGTAGTCCCGCAGACTCGTGAAGAGGCGGTTGAGTATCTGCTCGTTTTCGTTGTCCCGGATGAGCCGCGCCCTGTCCCGAATGCTGTAGGTTGAGAATAAAACGAGTCCGATGAGCGCGGCACGGGCAAGGACGGCTGCTATCCATGACGAAGTGCGAACGCTGATTTTCACACCGTCAGTTCCCCGCCGCCCGCGCCGCTTTTCACGCATCGAGCGCCTCACTTACGAGCGCGGCGATATCTGCCTCCGACTCGAAAAGCCCCAGGCCCCTGATTTTTGAAATCCCCAGGAGGAAGCCGTAGCGCGCCTGGTTAAGCTGATTTTGGCTGGACAGCACCACGGCCCCGGCGTCGTAAAGGTCCGACAGGGAATTCCGTGAAAGCCTGAAAAGTTCCATCACATACTCGAAGTGCCTCTGCCCATAGTCGAGGGCGCGGCGGGATGACAGGACCTGCCCAGCCCTGAAAATAATATCCAGCAGGGCGGTTTGCAGTTCCATATCCAGGGATTCTCCCGCGCTAAGATAATCCAGCGCGGCCTGCTCCTTGGCGATTTGCCGCTTCTCCACATTGGCGGCGGTTACCCAGAAATCCAGGGGGATTCTGCCGCTCAGGGAAAAACTCCCTGAGGAAAACTTAAGCCCGTTTTCGAGAGTATAGTTAAGCCCTGTGGAAAGGGACGCGCTGAGAGTGGGAGAATAATCCCTGGCCGCCAGGGAGAGATTTTTTTCCGCCTTGCCGGTATTGACGATAGCTTTGACAAGAGCGGGATTTTTAACGCTTATCTGTTTCCACAAAAGATCGTACAGCCTGAGCGTCCCCCCGTCGTCAAGGCCCGCGAGAGTTTGAATCAGGGTCTCGTGGTTTTCAAAATCCACGGCTTCAAGTTCCGGCAGTCCCGAAAGGCCCGTGAGGTTTCGCAGCTTGAGCTTAGAGAGAACGAGGGTCTGCCGCGCCTGGTTGCGGGCGTTCTCCTTGCTCTCCTTCTCCGCCAGCGCCTGGAGATACTCGGCGTCGCTTATCATCCTGCTTTCATAGCGCACCTCCGCTATGGAAAGGCTCAGCGCCGCGGTCTCCAGCGCGTTTTCCGCCGCCGTCAGATTCTCGGTTCCTTCCAGAACGCCGTAGTAGGCGGCGTCGGAAGCGTTGAGTACAACATAGTATTCCGCCAGCGCGTCCTGCCTGGCCGATTCGGTGCTGAGGGCGTTGATTTGACGGAGCAGGGAATTTTTCCCACCGTCCCATAAATTTTGGGAAACCCCGAAACTCGCCCCGGCGCGGAAGCTGTCTTTCAGGGGAGTCCGGGGAACCCCTTCGGCGCTCCAGAGTTCGGTTGATGCGGAAACTCCCGCCGAAAGTGACGGCAGGCCGGCGTAGGTTTGGGTCTTCTCGTCCAGCGTACTGGTCCTCACGGTCATGTTGTATTTCGCAAGGCTGCGCGAATTGGCAAGGGCAAGACTCCGTACCTCTTCAAGAGTGAGTTTCTCCCCTTCGGTAAAAGCACACAGAGGGAGGCAAAGACAGAGGAGAAAAATAAAAAATTGCTTCACCATATACACATCATTCGTACCTCAGAGCGTCTATGGGATAAAGGCTTGCCGCCTTGCGGGCCGGGTAAAAGCCGAAGAATATGCCGATGAGCGCGGCGAAGGCGGCGGAGGCCGCGACCACGAGCGGGTTTATCGAGGCGGGCACGGCGAACAGTACGAGCAGCCGGCACGCGCCCGCCGCCGCCGCTATGCCGATGACGCCCCCCAGAAGGCTCAGTATCACCGACTCGGACAGGAACTGGAACAG
>JAISRW010000066.1 GCA_031273405.1 Treponema sp. | reverse complement strand
TTCGTGCTCATTTGTAACCCCATTTTGCTTACCTCTATGGGTAGCTTATAATTTGGGTGTCATTTTTATGATGAGGCACTTAACCTTTTCGGTGTCATTTTCGATGAGGCAATTCGGGTACTTGCCTAAATACCTAAAACCTGCTATTCTTACCGAAAGAGTTTACTACCCTGCGGCTTGCGGCGGGGGATTCATAAATCGGAGAATTATGATGAAAGACAAGATACACCCCAAGTACGAACAAACCACGATTACCTGCGCCTGCGGAAATGTGATTGAAACCCGCTCGACCGCCAAAAATCTCAAAGTGGAAATCTGTTCAGCCTGTCATCCCTTCTTTACAGGCAAGCAGAAGCTGGTAGATACGGCCGGCCGCATTGAACGGTTCCGCAGGAAGTATAATATCAAGGAATAAGGATACCCGGAGCCTGAACCGCTAACCGGCGGTTTGTTATGTTTCGCGCAAAAATCCACAAGTACAATCGGACCGGAGGTCCGGCGTGGTTGCCGGGTAGAACCGGGCGGTTAAATTTTTCTTTTTGCGTAACCTGAGCATATAACACAGAAACCCCCTTCTTTTATGGATTTATGACCGTGACCGCACTATATTCTAGTATATAAAATATTAAACGGCTATTCATTCGCGGCGTGACTTGCGGAATTTTTCTTGTTCTTCAGCACTTTAACCCCTGCCTTTAACCGGATAGTTTCAAATATTTTGAGCTTTTCCTAAAACTCGGTTGGTTTTGGGAAAGCCTCTTTTAGTTCAAAATTTCAAGGAGTAAAAATGAGTAAGAGAAAAAAAATAGCTATGGCAGCTATTTTGCTGGTTTCTTTGGTTTCTTCTTCGGCCTTTTCCCAGACGGAGCTTAAACATCTGCAGAAAAGGATGGAGGATTTTTCCGACAGTTTAGCCAAATCTCTGCCCTTTAATGCGTCTATCGGGCTCAACTGGTCTGACGCCTATATAGGCAAATTCTTCCCCGGCGTGCCTCCTCATCTTGGAATAGGAGCTTCCTTCGGTTTTACCACTATAGACATGGCCGCGGCTGATCATCTTGCCGAGGCTCTTGGTTTTAACATTCCCTTCGATACGGAAAAGCTCATGCTCCCCGTTTATGCCGGCGAAATCCGGCTGGGGGGCTTTTTTCTTCCCTTCGACATAGGGGTTAAGGCCGGCGTTTTACAGCCTGTCGAACTTTGGGGATCCTCGATCAACACGAGCCATACCCTGTTCGGAACAGAGGTACGCTATGCCTTGACCGAAGGCGGGGTGATACTGCCCAAAATTTCCCTGGGTGTAGGCTTTAATTACCTCAAGGGAGGGCTTGAGGCTTCTGTGGGGCAGGATGTGACCTACAATATCGGCGGCACCAACACCATAGCAATCCATAGACCCGATGTGAACCTTTTCTGGAATACCCTTGCCCTGGATTTTAAGGTTCAGGTTTCGAAATCCCTCTTGATTGTTACCCCCTACATCGGGCTAGGCGCGAGCTACGCCTGGTCCGAGGCGGGCTATGAAGCAAAGGCACAAACGCCTATCAATCAGGGCGGCAATGTCCAGGACTATCTTACCGCCAACGGTCTTGGGGATATGGATATTACGGGAAACAAAATTTCTTCGACCATTAAGGTGAATGGTTTCAGCGCCCGGGCCTTTGGGGGGCTTTCTTTAAACCTTGCGATTCTCAAACTGGATTTAACCGGTTTGTATAACTTCAGGGACAGTAACTACGGCTTTAGCTTCGGCGTCCGTTTCCAGCTATAGGGGAGGTTTCCTCTCCAATAAGGCCATGGCCAGTTCCACCTCGGAAATGCTCAACCCCAGCCGGGAAGCAATCACGGGAGGCGAGAACCCGGCCATGGCCAAATTCCTGATCTGGTCGGTTATGGTCTCCGCCGCCGCCTTTTCCTCCGTCTGCTTTGCCGGGGGACGGGCGTCCCGGGGTTCTTCCACAGGGGGGCTGAAAACGAGGGGGCGGCTTTTGCCCAGTTCCTGGTAGGTTTTCCGCGTGTTCCGGTCTTTCTCCAATTCCTTTATATAGACCTTGATCCGTTTATCCGCCTCCTCAAGCAGGGCTTTAAGGGTTTTTTCTCTGTCTTCGATGAGGGAGATGTCCCTGTCTGTTACTTCCTCAATCCTGAGGATGATTCGGTTTACCTCGTCTCTTGCGGCGTCAAGGCTTTCATCCCGGCCCATACCGCGCTTGATACAGGACCGCAAATAGAAAAACATGAAGAAACAGAATACCAGGGAAGCCAGGGAAAAAAGATGAGGCCACGACATAATTAACCGCTTATATCAATATTACGGCCCAGGGTAGGGTCCCGGATAAGATTCTCCCGCTCTTCGTTTTCCGGCTCTTCTTCCCCGTCGGGCGGTTTTTCCCGGCCTTGTCCGGCGGGGGGCCGGCGGGAATTCTCGTCTTTGATCCTCTCCGCCCCGTCTCCGGCGTCCTGGGCCTCGTTTACCGACTGGACCTGCTCTTCGGCTTTTTTCCGGCTTTGAACCTGGTGGAGGGCCGCCTGAATCTGAAGCCCTTCCCGCTGGACAGCCTGGTTTTTGCCTACTTTTTCAACCTGGGTAAACAGGGTTTGAAGATCAATCGGCTGGATAGCCATCGGGAACCCTTATTTCTTCATCGTCAGACTCATCGTAACCGGCCACCCTCACCAGACCGTTTTCCAGGACAAAGGTAACCGCCTTGTATTCGGTCCTGATTTCGTTCACGGCGTCCTTAATCAAGATTTTAACCCCCGGATAGACTTTTGAAGAAGCCGAAACCCTGCCCACGGTCTTAATGGTATTGAGGAATTCCTGGATCTTGTTTATGTCTTCGTTTATTTTTTGCAAATTCGAGTCCAAAAGCCGGCGTTTTCCCATGAGTTCCCGCATATAGATTTCTTTGTCTTCGGGCAGGGAGTTACGCTGTTTTCTGATATTGATGAGGGTCTGGAGGTTGAGGTGAATATCCTCAAACTGTTTCTCCGCGTCTTCCTTGTCCGCCAACAGCTTTTCAAGCTGCATCTTGCTTTTGGGATCTATTCCTACCTCGCAGATCGTTTCGGTGCCGCCGGTGGGGCTTCCCAGGATCTTGGCGCTGATCTTCTCGGAAGCCCGAAGCCTTCCTCCCACGATCTGGGCGCGCTTTCCCTGGCAGACAATAGACTTGTAGGCGTCCACCTGGGAATTGATGATCCCGTCGGAAACCACCACCATGTTTCCCGATTCAATCACCGCGTTTTCGATAAACCGGGCCCAAATGGAAGAGCCCGCCCTGAGAAAACCTGAATTCTTCCCAATAATGCCCTGATGGACAATGATATCCCCTTCGGCGTCGAGTTCCGCCTTTTCCACCATGCCGTTGACTTCGATGTTTCCCGCGGCCTTGACCGAGAAGCCGTCTTCCACGTTCCCGTTGATGATCACGGTCCCAAGGAAGATGATATTTCCGGTTTTAAGGTTTACATCCCCCTGGACCGTATAAACAGGTTCCACATTGATTTTGCCGTCGGACAGAACCACCTGCCCGTTGATGTCCGCTATGACGATTGTTCCGTCATCACTGAGGTGAACGTTTTTACCCAGGGGCACCGGGCTGTCCTTGCCGTTCTTGGCGGGGAGCACCTTGCCGGTGACGGTTCTTCCCGAGACGCCCGCCTCGGGGGGGATCTTCCACGCCAGGGGCTGGTTTTCCACCACGTTTTTGATGATATTAAGGTCTTTAAAATCGATTCTGCCGTTGCTCCCTTGCCGGAGCTTAAGCTTGGTCTGGTCGGTTTCAAAATTATACTGGATATAAGAATCCTGGCCGTTTATGGGGTTGATCCCTTCGGCCACCATTATTTTTTCCCTATAAACGGGCCGGTCCGCGAATTCCTTCAAAAACGCTTCGTTTACCCCGTAGACCACCCGGTTATTTCTTAAAAAACTCAAATAGGTTTCCATGGAAATGTCGCAGCCCCCGGTCCCGGGAGGCGTAACGGTGATAAAGGCTTTCATTTCGCCCTCGCTAATCTCCACCGCAACCATGCTGTCATTTATCGGCCAGTGCTCAAAATCGCCTATCCTGACGTATTCCCCCGAGGCTCCCCTGACGACTCTAGCCACCAGATTTTCATCGATATCGATCATTGACCGGTCTTGGAGGGCTCTTAAAGCGCTGTGGGTGTCGACCTTTTTGCCTCTGCCCTCGGGCGGGACAACCTTGAGAAAGACGCCGTCATAGCTGAGATGCACAAAGAGATCCCCATCCTTATCCTCGATAACCGGAGCCGAATCTTCGACCTTTTCTTCTCCCACGTTTTCATCGGCCAGATTTCTTTTGACCACGGTTTTTTTGTAGGCATGCAAGACCCAGTCTTTTTTACCTGAGCCAAAAAAACCGGGGGAACCTTTTTCGGTGACTTCATATTCCAACTGCCGGATAGGAAGATCCAGCATGGCGGCCGCCTGGGCTACCGCTTCTTCCAGGGTGGCGCCTGTGACAGTCACCTTCTGTATGGCTTTATCCTGCTCCAATCGTTCTTTCATCAATTGCTGAAGCCGGACAAAATCTAACATTTGCGCGCTACCTTTTTATACAATACCCTTGCGGCTGTTTTTTAGTCTGGACCGGAGCCGGAGTATGGCCTTGGTATGAAGCTGGGAAACCCGGGATTCGGTAACGCTCAGCACCTGGCCTATTTCCTTGAGCGTCAGATCCTCAAAATAGTAGAGCACCAGGATCTTCTTTTCTTTTTCAGGAAGTTCGTTGATGGCTTCTACGATCACTCGTTTTATCTCGTCCCGCTCGGCTATGACATCGGGGTTTAGGCTTGCGGGGGACTCGATACTGTCGCCGATGGAAACCCTGTCGTTTTCGTCTCCCGAGTACCAGATCTCGTGAATGGAAATAATGGAAGTGCCGGAGATTTTCATCATGGTTTTGAGATACTCGTCTTCGTTCATGCCCAGGGAATCGGCTATTTCCTGATCCGTGGCGGTCCGTCCCAGGCGGGCTTCCAGGGAGCCGATGGCGTCCTCGACTTCCTTGGTTTTTTGCCGCACCGAGCGGGGGACCCAGTCGATGGACCTGAGTTCGTCAAAAATCGCCCCCCTGATCCGGGTTACCGCATAGGTTTTAAACTTTACGTTTTTATCAGGATCGAATTTATCAATAGCGTCAAGAAGGCCGAAAACCCCAAAACCCACAAGATCGTCGAATTCTACATTGTGAGGCATACCGACCGCGACTTTACCGGCCACGTATTTTACCAGAGGAGAATATTGCTTGACAAAGGCTTCCCGGATTTTCAGATCCTTGGTCCGCCGGTATTCAAGCCAAAGTTCGTCTTCTTCTGTTTTTTCCATGGAATAATCCTGTAGGCCATTCCCGGGGACCTTCCCCATAATCTATCCCTCTTTTTTTAGTATAGTTCGAATGCCGGCCGCTAATTCTTTGGGATCAAAATCCCCTTCTATGCCCTGGCTTTTACCATTCTGGCTTTTACCGTCCACGGCCGGCCGCTTTACGGAAAAAGTAGCGGTAGGATATCCGGCGGCATCCTTGTCTTCTTCCCCGGAATTGGGAAGAAAAGCCCTGGCCATGCTGTCCAAATCAGGAAGCACGTCCACGGATTCCGCGGCATCAGAAACCAGGACCGTTTTAGGCATAACCTTTCCGCCTCCGGTAAAATTGCCGCCCCTGCGGACATCAACAGAAACATTTCCACTACTATTATATCCATTTTCCTTATTCTGATCCAGACCCGGTGAACCGGTCTCGGCCGCCCTGGTTTCGCCGAACAAATCCGAAATGTTTCCCAGGTTATTCTCCGAGTCATCAGTCGGGACGGCATAGACGGCCGCTTCCTGAGGTTCTTCTTCGGTAATATCTATCCGCAAACCGGGATTCGGGATATCCTCCGCCCCCGCGGTATCAGGACTGTTCGTATCCAGAAGTTCGGGAAGAAAACGGGTTACCAGGAAACAAACGACATAGGCGATAATAAAGAAGAGGACGGCAAAAATCAGGGGCCTGAGCATAAGGGCGGGAAAAGAGACGCCCCTCAACAGGCCCAGCAGGAAAGAGATAATAAAAGCCGCACCCGCCGCAATGCCGCTGATTTTTGGATCAAACATCTCGCATCGTCCTCATGCGCCTCAGTTCTGGCTGAAAAGCCGTTTGAACATATTGCCGAACCCCCCGGTTTTTCGCTGTTCGCCCTTTTCCATACGGCCGACAATGTGCTGGACGCACTGGCTGGCCTTGCATCGGGGATCTATCACCATAAAGGGTTTCTGCCGTAGCACCGCCTGGGACACGGTATTATCGTCAAAAATACAGCCCAAATAATCCACTCTGAGGTTGAGAAACTGGCCGGCTATATGGGTCATCCTGTCGGCAACCTTTTTGGCTTCGGCGTAGCTTTTTACCCTGTTAACCACCAGCTTAAGCCCCATGTTGAGGTTTTCATATTCGGTGGCGATGATCTTGATGATTCCGTAGGCGTCGGTTATGGCGGTAGGTTCCGGGGTAGTGATGATCACCGCGTCATCGGCGGCGGCGATAAAATCCAGCACATTGCTGGAAACTCCGGCGCTGGTATCTATGATGATAATATCGAAGTTTGAAAGGCTGTCCAGTTCCTCAATAAAACTTTGGCGCTCCTCCTCGGTGAGGTTGGCAATCTTGGAGAACCCCGAGGCGCCCGCCACAATGGAAATGCCGTAATCGGTTTCTACCATGATCTCTTTCATGGTCTTTTGTTTGCGGATTACATGGTATAAATTGTACTTAGGTATCATGTTGAGCATGACGTTTACGTTGGCAAGCCCCAGATCCGCGTCCATGACCACCACTTTTTTCCCTATCCGGGCATAGGCCAGGGCCATGTTGACCGAAACATTGGTTTTCCCCACCCCGCCCTTGCCGCTGGTGACGGTAATGATCCTGGTCTTGGAGGCGTCCCTGCGGGGAGTTTCCCGGTTCCTGCCGGCGGGAGGATCTTCCCGGCTCCCGGCGTCCCCGGCGCCGCTCTTTTGACGCATTATTTCCCGTAATTTTTCAGCCTGGTCTTCCATAGTTAACTCCACTGTTGTATTTGTTTAGAATCTTCTTCGGGGAATTTTTCTTCGAACTTGATCCGGTCCACTTTAAAGCCTTCCAGATTGATGAGAAACTTAACCACCGATGCCTTTTGTATATCCGTAGGGACCTTTTGGCCGTTGGTTATATACGAAATAGGTTTCCGCCCTTCCGCCAGGGCGCTTATTACATTTCCCGTGCGTATTGTTTCATCCAGCTTGGTGATAATCACGGCGCGGTAATTGAAAGGCTCAAACTGCCTCAGGATCTCTTTGATGTCGCTGGTCTTGGTGGCGGCCGACAGCGCAAGATGCACCTCGGCAAAGGAGCCGCAGGCGTCCAGGAGTTGTTTCATCTCTCCCAGTTTAACCATATCCCGGGGGCTTTTGCCTATAGTGTCGATGAGTATAACATCGGCCTCCGCATTGAGGGCAATGGTTTTTTTGAGCTCCATAAAATCCTCAACCGCGAAATAGGGGAAACGCAGGATTTTGCCGTAGGATTCCATCTGCTCTTTGGCGCCTATCCTGAAGGCATCGATGGTAACCAGGACGATTCGCCGTATATGCTGGCCGTTGGCGTCTATACCCAGCCCCGCCGCCAGTTTGGCTATGGTGGTGGTTTTCCCCACGCCGGTAGGGCCTACCAGGATTATGTTCCTGGGGCGCTTCTTGAATTTTTCGTCCTGGTAAACCGAAACGCTCTCGCCTATCCATTCCAGGACCTTGTCCTGCACCGCGTCGTAGTCATTAAGGCCCTCCAGGGAGAATTCTTTTTTGATGCGGCTTTTGATATCTTCCCTGTAGGAGGAGGAAAAATCATTGAGGATGAGAATTTCTTCGATCCGGCTGACCGCAGGATGCTCATCCTGAGGGGCCGCCGGAAGGTTCTGTTTGTCAATTTTTTCTTTGATGTTTCTTACTTCCTCCAGCACGAGCTGAATGGTCGGGTCCCCCGCCCTGGCCGCGGTCAGAATCTTCTTCTTTTCCTCCTCAAAATCCAAAGGTTCGCGGAGCGAACCAGGATCGCGGAGCGAACCAGGATCGCGGAGCGAGCCGGGCTCCCGAAACGAACCGGACGGCGAACCGTTGACAGCCGTTTTCAGCCCTCCTCCGTAAGGCCCCCTGGGGGGGAGGTTTGGCACAACACCCGTGACCTCTACCCCTTCCCGTGAAAAAAGACCCAGAAACCCGCCCCGCATACGGACAGTTTTTCTCATAAGGATTGTCACTCTATCTCCGTATTTTTCCCTTACCTTGCTCAAGGCTTCATCGTAATCTTCACCCTGTTCGGTAAAATAGTGCTGCATAACCGCTCCTTTTTTGTTTTATTAAAAGAGGCAGTTCCAAAATGTCAGATTTTGGAACTGCAACCTTAGATTTAGGAGAAAAAGCGGACTTTTGACCGCTTTTCCAAGAGCCGGGCCATCGAACCGTAGGTTCGCACTAACCGAGTTTTGGAACCGGCTCAAAAGGCTTTCCCAAAACTTCAGTTTTGGAAAAGCAATCTTAAATTTAAATGAAAAGCGGGCCGGACTTTTAGTTCGATTAGACCGCTTTTCGGAAGCATTTCCCATCGAACCGGAGGTTCGCGCTAACCGCGTTTTGGGAAATGCTCTTAATCCAGGCGTATGACCCCGATGGATTCTACCAGGAAGTCCTGTACGATTTCCGGCACCGAAAGCACCGCCACTTCAGGCAGTTCCCGCTCCAGGGCTGTTTTTACCAGATGCCGGGCCGCTTCGGAGCAGAGAATCACCGGGAAATATCCCTGATCGTGAACCGCCGAGACAGAATGCCTCAAAGCCCTGATCCATGCGCTGTGGACGCCCGGTTCCAGGGCGGCGAAGCTTTCCCCGGAACTGTTTGCCGCCTTGCTCTCCAGGATTTTCTGTTCCAGAGCCTGTTCCAGGGTCAGGACATGGAGGGTCCGGTTCTCATCGGCGTATTGGTGGCAGATCTGGCTTCCCAGGGCCTGCCGGGCCTTTTCGATGAGAAAGCGGGTTTCCTTGGTGAGGTGGGAAAAATCGGCGATGGCTTCCAGAATGGAGACCATGTTCCTGATGGAAACCTGCTCCTTGAGGAGGCCCTGGAGCACTTTCTGGATTTCCCCCAGAGAAAGGCCCTGGCTGTCCCTCTGCCCAAGGGGCGAAAGCGCTTCGTCCACCACCGCCGGATAATCTTTCCTGAGACCCTCCAGTATGGCCTGGGTTTCCTGGCGCCCGAGGATCTCCGCCGCATGGCGTTTGATAATCTCGGTAAGGTGGGTAGCGATGATTGAAGGCGGGTCCACCACGGTGTATCCGGCCCTTTCGGCTTCGTCCCGCTTGTCTTCGCCGACCCAGAGGGCGGGAAGGCCGAAGGCGGGGTCCCTGGTTTTTTCACCCGGAAGCTCCACCTTAACCGTGCCCGGGTTGATGCAGAGGTAATACCCCATGCGGATAGCGCTTTTCCCCGCTTCCACTCCCCGGATCTTGAAGCAGTATTCCGAAGACCCCAGAAGCATGTTGTCGATGATGCGGATCTTGGGGATCACCACCCCCAGGTCCAGGGCGGTCTGGCGCCTCACCCCCTGGACCCGTTCCAGGAGCTCCGCCCCCTTGTCTTTGTCCACCAGGGGGATGAGGCCGAAGCCCAGTTCCAGGGAGAGGGGGTCCAGGGGCTCCATGTGGGGGGGGTCGGCTGATTCTTCTTTGGCTTTTTTGCCTTCCGCCGTTCGGCTCATGAGCGCTTCGTTGAAGGATTTTTTCTTTTGGGCCCGCCCGAGACGGAAGGCATAGAAGCCGACCATGAGGGACATGGGGATGAGCACATACCAGGGGAAGCCCGGGAGGAGGGCAAAACCGGCCAGCACAAAAGCGCCTATCCAGTAGGCCTTGGCATACCGGGAAAACTGATGGGCCACCTGTTCTCCCAGATCCCCTGTGGAAGCCGCCCGGGTAACCACGATGCCCATGGCGGTAGAAATGAGGAGGGCCGGGAACTGGGAAAGAAGGCCGTCGCCTATGGAAAAACTCGTGTAGGTTCCCATGGCCGTACCGACGGACTCCCCGTGCAGGGAAACGCCGATGATGATCCCTCCCAGGATATTGACGGCGGTGATAAAGATCCCGACCTTGACGTTGCCGGAAATGAATTTGCTTGCTCCGTCCATGGACCCGTAAAAATCGGACTCCCGTTGAAGGGCTTCTTTCCGCGCCGCGGCCTCCTTCTGATCGATGGCGCCGGAACTGTATTCGTTGTCGATGGCCATCTGCTTGCCCGGCAGGCTGTCCAGCATGAACCGGGCGGCCACTTCGGAGATCCTGGTGGAGCCCTTGGTGATAACCGCCGCCTGGACCGCGATGATCACGATAAAGATGATAAAGCCCACCACCAGGCCTTCGATCCCCCCGGAACCTACCACGAAGGAAGAAAAGGCCTTGATCATCCTGCCGTCAAAGCGGGCGCCCTGGGTGAGGATGAGCCGGGTGGAAGAAACGTTCAGGGCCAGGCTGAACACCGTGAGGACCAGGAGCACCGTGGGAAAGAGGGTAAACTCCGTAGGCTTCCTGCTGTAGAGGACGATAAGCAGTACCAGCAGGGAAAGAGTGAGATTAAAGGCCATGAATGCGTCAAGAAGCACCACGGGAAGGGGAATAATGAGCATGCCTATCACGGTGAGGACCCCCAGGGCTATAAGCATGCTCCGGGAATCGCCCATAAGAAGCCGGGCCCCGGGGATTCCTTTTGCCCCGCCCCCTCCCGGCAGGCTATTGGATCGCAGCGCGTCCGACATTTTTTATCTCCTTAAAGGGCTTTTTGCCCCGATTTTTTCACAAGAGGCTTTCCCAAAACTTCAGTTTTGGGAAAGCAACCTTAAATTTAAATTTCATATCTTTTGGACCGCCTCTCGGCCCCTCTCTCTCAAGCCCGCATTCCTTCGCTCTGACTCCGCTGTTTTCTATCCGCGTTGAGCACGTGTTTAAGGAGGGTAATCACTACTTCCCAATACCGGACAGGAATTTCATCCCCTAGTTCGGTTTCGTTGTAGAGGGCCCTGGTAAGGGGGGGGTGGGGAATCACCGGCACATCCGCCAGCCTGGCGGCCTCCCGAATACGCAGGGCCAGGCCGTCTTCCCCTTTGGCGACCACCGTAGGGGCGTTCATCTTGCTGCGATCGTATTCAAGAGCCACCGAATAATGGGTCGGGTTGGTGATCACCACGGCGGCGTCCTTCACCTTGTCCAGCATATTCCTGGACAGAAGCTCCCGGTATTTGTTCCTGAGCCGGGACCGTATCTGGGGATCTCCTTCGTCCTGTTTCAACTCTTCCCTGGCTTGCTCCCTGGTCATCTTGAGGGATTCCTTAAACTGCCAGCGCTGGAACATGACGTCGGGAATGGAAATTGCCAGGAGCAGCAGGGCCGAAATGATGAGAAGCTTGGCCGCCAGGACCGCCACGGTGGTAATTCCCATCCAGAGATCCACGGTCTGGAGGTTTGCCAGCTTGTGGATATCGAAACGGATGAGAAAATAAGCCGACAGGCCGATGATGGCCATCTTGGCAATGGATTTGAGGAAATTAACCAGCCCTTCAACCGAAAAAAGGGTACGCTGAAAATAGCGTCCGAAATGGGGGAGAACCCGGGAAAAGTCCGGCGTCAAAGGCTTGGTGGTAAAAAGGAAACCGGTCTGTACCAGGTTAGCGAAAAGAGCCGCCACCACCGCCATCGCCAGAATAGGCAGGACCAGGCGGATAAAATAATTGAAGAAAATCCCCGCCACCATCCTGTCGTTCACCGGGTCCAGTTCGTTTATCCTGGTAAAAAAGAAACGGAGCATTTCCACGCAGGTCCTCAGCATCAGAGGGGCCAGGAAGAAAATAGTCACCGCCGGCAGAAGCAGAACCAGGGCGCTAATGAGTTCCTGGCTTTTGGCCACCCTCCCTTCTTCCCTTGCCTTGCGGTAGGTAACCTCGGTGGGGTCCTGGGTACGCCCTTCGTCTTCCGCGGCGAACCACTGCAGGTCGAGCATCATAGGCCGCCCCCGGTTTCGCCGATTCTTTGCCCTATCTGGGTAAAAAGGCTTTCAAGGCTTGAGAATCCGGCGGCAATGACCCGGCTGAAGGCTTCGGTCATGAAGGGGAGAGTGGCGTAGATCAATAGAAAGGCCACGGTGATGGAAATCGGGAAGCCTTCGGAAAGTATGTTGATTTGGGGCGCCGCCTTGGAAATAAGCCCCGTGGTCAGGGAGGTTAGAAAGAGGGTCCCCAATATGGGCATGCTGATGATGATGGCGTCTAAAAAAAGCCGCGAAAGCCCGGCGAGGAGCATGGAGACGATGGTCTCCCGGCCTGAAACCAAGCTCATCACGCTAATAGACTGAAGGGAACGCCAGAAACCGCCCAGGAAGAGTTCCCTGAACCCGTCAATGGTAACGAACACCAGCATGGCCACCAGGTTGAGATACTGGCCCAGGAGGGGGTTTTCTATCTGAGACAGGGGATCAAAAGTTTCCGACGCCCCGAAGCCCATCTGGAGGGAGAAGAACTGGCCGGCGGTGGAAAAAGCCGAAAAAATAATGGTGAGGAAAAGGCCTATGATAATTCCGATGAGGGCTTCCCCGATGACAAGAAAAACAAAACTGAGGCCGAAAGGCGCCAGTTCCCAGTCTCTTACCAAGGCCGAGGGAAAGACGCAGTAGGCGGCAAACCCGGCCAGGGAGATTTTCGCCACCTGAGGAATCGCGTCGGTAGAGAGGAGGGGGGCGGTTTCGA
Organism: Treponema sp.; assembly: GCA_031273405.1. The sequence goes on along the minus strand of JAISRW010000066.1, from coordinate 9,012 downwards.
TCATAGCCAAAGCCCTTGCGGCGATTAAGAGGAAGGCCGGGGCGGCGGCTAAAATTTCACGCAAGATACCGTTCTCTATCAACTAAAACTCCTAAAATACTTTTGGCGTTTAATGCCTTTGGCATTAAACGCCAAAAGTATTAACGCATCTCCGGAATCATCCTGAAAAGCCCGACGGTATAGTCCCTCAGGGAACTGAACATCCAGCCCCCCAGAAAAGCCAGCACCAAAAGGATGGCGATAATTTTGGGAACAAAGGTCAGGGTCTGCTCCTGAATGGAAGTAGTCGCCTGGAGTATGGCCACCACAAGCCCCACAATGAGGGCGGAAAACAGGAGGGGCGCCGCCAGCATGAGAACCTGCAAAATGCCCCCCCGCAGGAGGACGGTAACATCACCAATGCTCAAAACCAAACTCCAAAGCTATAAAAATGAACGGACCAACTGTTCCGTTAAAAGCCCCCAGCCGTCTACGAGTATAAAGAGTATGAGCTTAAAGGGCATGGATATCATCACCGGGGGCAGCATGATCATACCCATTGACATGAGGGCGCTGGCCACCACCATGTCAATGACAATAAAGGGAATAAAAAGCAGAATGCCGATTTTTAGGGCCACCGTAAGCTCGTTGAGGATGAAGGCCGGGACGAGGACATAGGTCGGCACATCCGCCAGGGTATTGGGCCGGTCCAGCCCCCGCATGGCCATAAAGAGCCTGATGTTTTCGGGATTGTTCCGCATCTGGCGGTACATAAAAAGCCTCAAGGGGACTTCCGCCTCCCTGTAGGCTTCTTCTATAGAAATCTCCCCCGCCGCCAGGGGCTGGAAGGAGTTGGTCTGAATTGTCTCAATGGTATCCCACATGATAAAAATGGTCATAAAAAAAGAGATCCCCAGGAGCACCTGGTTGGGAGGAACCTGCTGGAGCGAAAGGGCCCGCTTGATAAAATCCAGAACTATGGAAATCCTGAGGAAGCTGGTCATGAGGATGATGATGCTGGGCGCCAGGGACAGAACGGTAAGCATCAGCAGAAGCTGGACCGAAAAGGCTGCTTCCCGGCCTGTCTCGGGATTCCGTATGGTCAGATCGATGAAGGGAATCACTGGGTCTTCGGGAGGATCGGGAACGGCCATGGTTCCCTCGGTAGAAAGGCCCGGGAAAGGCGGAGGAGTCTGAGCCCCGGCACCGGCGGGGAGAAAAAAGAAAAGAAAGAGGAAGAACAAAATCGCCGAAGGAATCAACAACCGCACGGCAGAGCCGGAAGCAAGCTTACTTGCCGGTATTAAACCTTCGCCACGAATAAGGGGTCTTTTCATCAAAGCCCCTTGAGCCTGTCCCGCTGTTTCCGCAGGGACTCGGCATGGGAACCGGGCCGGTTTTCCCGGCCGCCGCTCAGGTGCCGCAAAAGGGAGCGGAAGTCGGGGAACCGGGCGCTCCCCGCTTCGGCGGCCTTTCTGGCGTCATCCAGGAGCATGGATTCCAGGGCTTCGGCCTCGTCAATCTCGGCAATGAGGGAGACCCCGCTGTCTCCTCCGCCGACGAGCCAGGCCTTGGACCCGGCCGAAATAACCGCGGCAAAGGCCCCCCCTCCCAGAGGCACTCTGGCCAATACCTTGAGATTGGGATCCCTGGCCTCGGGGGGGCGGGAAATCCGCTTGATAAAAAAGACCACCCCGTATATAGCCAGGGCAGCCAAGGCGAGGACCAGGACCATGCGGAGGACAACCAGAACTGAAGAGGACCCGCCCGGGGAAACCGGGGGGGGGGCTTCCCCGATGACGATATTTTCTTCCGACAGGAGAACACTTTCTTCCTGGACCGGCTCCTGAGTTTGAGCCGGCAGAAAAGGAGGATTAAAAAATAAACCGGCGGTTAAAATGACCGCCAGGATTACGGCGCCCTGTCCGCATAAAAACAGACCAAGGCGGCCGAAGCGCAAGGTTTTCAGTTTTTCCCCTCCCAAGTCAAAACTGGTCTTAAATTATCAGGCCGGACTTCGAGCTTTCAAAATAGCACTCAACAACCTCACCCGGAAGGGCCTCGGACTTTGGTCCGAGGTATGTTGTTCTCAAGAAGTGGTTGCACGGCTGCGCTTTGGGGTTTAATACCTCGAACCAAAAGTCCGCTTCAAGCGCCCTAAAGCTCCTACGCGTCGAACCGAAGGTTCGCAGCGTACAGAAGGCATTAAACCTCTTCGGCACGAATAACCCGACTCCAATCCTTTTATTATTATATCATTATAATTTTAGTTATACCAGCCCCTCTGAAAAATTTACACATTTTTTGACAAAATCCCGAAAAAAACATAACTATTCAGCCGCCTGTGGAGGATTGCTAAAGCACTGGAGAACAAAAAAAGTTCTGGAATCACGCTGCGACTGAAAAGTTACGAAAACCTTTGTAACGACCCGTACCCGCTCAGGCGCCTATGCCGGCAGCGGGTACGAAGCTTTACCCCATGTCGCTCATTCTATCCATGGGGGATACAATTTCGGTGACCCTGACGCCGAAGTTTTCATCGATAACGACGACTTCTCCCTTGGCAATGAGCTTGTGGTTTACGAGAATGTCAACCGGTTCGCCGGCCAGCTTGTCCAGTTCGATGATGGTTCCTTCGCCCATCCCCAGAATGTCTTTAATAAGCTTCCTGGTACGGCCCAGCTCTACGGTCATCTCCATGTAAACATCCATGATGAGACCGATGTTGCCCTGCTCCTGGGAAGTGGGCCGGGGTATAAGGCTGGGGAACTGGACGGACTGGACGTTGGTGGCCGCGCCTATGGCGGGCGTCCCCATGCCCATGTTCGGCATCCCCATACCCATAGCGGGCACAGCCATGCCGCCGCCCATGCCGGGCACGGCTCCCAGGTTCCCGGCCGCGGCGGGAGAGCCGCCGTTCAAGGCCCTGGCTATATCGGAAAAAACCCCGGGGCCGTAGATTTCCCAGATCTGGTTTGCCTTGCCGTCCCCCAGATCGAGCTGATAGTGGGCACTGGCAAAATCGCCGCCCGGAAGAGCGGCCACCGCTTTGGGGACATGATTCGCTTCGGGAGCGGCGGCGGCGATGGATTTGTTCCCGGTTTTATCGGTTAAGGCGGTGATCTGGGTTCCCACAAGCTGGGAGACCACTTCCCCGATTACCGACATGGCCATGGCGTCCATTTCGATGTTTTCTTCTTTGTTCATCAGGCTGGCTATGCTCTTGGCGGTTTCTTCGGGCATTATAAAAACATGCTCTCCCGGGAAACCCGAGTTAAAGTCCGCCTTGATCACCGTCACCATATCGGGGAACTGGGCCAGGAGGCTTTCCCTGTTGGTACAGCTTACCTGGGGCGCCTTGAGAGATACGGCGGCGCCGGTCATCATGGAAAGGTTTGAGGATTCCGCGTCTATAGCCGAGGAAAGAAAGCTTTGCAGGGCCTTGCGTTCGCTCTCGGAACCTCCCGCGGCAGCCGGCGCCGCGGACGCCGGGCTTCCCATTCCGGACGGATCTACTCCCGCCAACAATGCGTCAATTTCATCCTGAGAAAGAGCGCCGTCGCTCATTATGCTTCCTCCCCTTCGGTCGCCAGCTCCTCAAATTCTTCCTGTTCGAGCTCCGCGATCTTTTTAATAATCTGAACCGCCATTTTTTTGCCGATAACGCCCGGACGGCACAGAAACTTTTTTTTGTTTCCTATATTTAACGAATAAGGATCGCCGATCCTGGTATTGTAGAGCCTCACCACATCCCCCACCTGGAGGGAAAGCACATCCCGGACCGGGACGTTTATTTTTCCTATCTCGGCCACTACATTAACATCGACGGTTGCGAGCTTTTCCTTTAACACGTTGAGGTTTTCGGTGGTGGTGCCCCGGCGGACCTGGGAATACCAGAACTGGGCCGAGAGCTTGCCGATGATCGGCTCGATGGTGAGGTAGGGAATGCAGAAGTTCATCATCCCTTCCACATCCCCTACCTTGGTTTCCAGGGTTACCAGGACCACCATTTCCGTGGGGGGCACAATCTGGGCAAACTGGGGGTTGGTGTCAATCTGCCCCAGCCGGGGCCGGAGATCGATGACCGTGGTCCAGGCTTCCCTCATGTTCCCCAGAATGCGGACGATGATCCCCTCCATGACCGAGGTCTCGATATCCGTTAATTCATGCTGCTGCTTTGTCCCTTCCCCGGTGCCGCCAAAGAGGCGGTCGATGATGGAAAAGGTTATCGCCGGGTCTATCTCGAGTATGGCGTTGCCCTTGAGGGGATCCATATTGATGATGGCCAGGGTGGTGGGGGTGGGGATTGACCGGATGAATTCCTCGTAAGTGAGCTGATCTACCGAAGCCACATGGACGTGAACCATGGAACGGAGCTGGGCCGAAAGGCTGGTGGTGGTCAGCCGGGCAAAGGTCTCGTGCATGATGGAGACCGTGCGGATCTGTTCTTTGGAGAATTTGTCGGGCCGTTTGAAATCATAGATTTTGATTTTGCGCGTATCCGCCGCGGGCCTGAAGTCTTCGGGCTCCGTGTCGCCGGCGTTTATAGCGGTCAATAATTGATCGATTTCGTCCTGGGACAGTACTTCCGTCACTTGATTACAAACCTCCGGATATATCCCAGATTATAGCACAAAACCGCCATATTCAATAATCCCCTCCCCCCATAGCCCCGGGTAGTTACCCCGACCTTACATCTGCATGACATCCAGTTGGTTAAAGGTGATGATCCTGGCTCTGGCCTTGGAAAGTATCTTAGTGTTCAGCATCTCAAGGAGATCCTGCTTCAGCCTTTCCTCGTTTTCGGGCCTGAGTTCCATGGCGGTCCTGCTTCTGAAAAAGCGCCTCACCTGGTCCCGGAGTTCAGGCAGCCGGCCGGTTAATTCGGTAGACGCCGCATTGTCCCCCATATCATAGCCGATAATCATATCCACCACCACCGCATGGGGGATCTCGTCTCTGGTAGTGGCCCGTATGAGGCCGATGGCGCTGAAATAGTTGTATTCCGGCCGGGCCCCTACATAGGGGGAACTTTCGGGGATCACCGTCTGGGATCTTCCGCCTTTATTAAGTATATTGTAGGTTATTACCGAGACGGTGACAATAAAAACCAGGGCCCCAAGGCCGATGGCCACAAATTTGAGCAGATTCGGCAGAAGAGCCGCTAAACCGGAAGTTTTTTTCGCGCCGCTGTCTATTCCCCCGGCTTCCCCGCCTTCAAGATCCAGTTCTCCAGTATCAGACATGCCCTCTTCCCTCCGAGTCCTAAATTCATCTTACCCTTGAGGCTTTCTCAAAACTAACCGAGTTTTGGGAAAAGCTCCGTTTTTTACGTCTATTGCAAGTCCGTCTGCAAATAAAACCGCAAACGAGACCGCCCCCGCCGGGACAGCCATAAGGCCGTTCTAATTATTTCAATTATCGGAAGAAAAAAAACTTTGTTTAGCCCGGCGATTGTAAATGCCGGTGGGGCGGAGAAAAATTTAACCCTCAAGAGCGCGTCGGGCCGTAGTTCAAAAAAAACTTCGTTCAATTCGACTCCCCAGTTCCCTCTTCCCTCTTCCCTATTGTTACCCTTATACTTAAACCATGAATATACTCATCATCGGCGGGGCCGGTTATATCGGGAGCCATGTGGCAGGGGAATTCCTTGACCGGGGGCACGAGGTGGCGGTTTTCGATAATCTTTCCAGTGGCCTCAGGGAGAACCTCTTCCCGGAGGCCCGGTTTATCCACGGGACTATCCTCGACTACCCCGGCCTGGCGCGGGCCATGAAGGGGGCGGCGGATATTTCCTTTGGCGGCGGAGAGGGGGGGAAGCGGTTCGACGCCGTGGTGCACCTTGCGGCTTTTAAGGCCGCCGGGGAATCCATGTTGAAGCCGGAAAAATACTCCTTCAACAACATCAACGGCACGGTGAACATCCTCAACGCCATGGCCGAGGCGGGGGTCAGATATCTGGTCTTTTCTTCCAGCGCCGCAGTTTACGGCGAGCCTGAATACCTCCCCATCGACGAGAAGCATCCCCGGAACCCGGCTAACTATTACGGCTTTACCAAGCTCGAAATCGAAGCTTTCCTCGGCTGGTACGACAGGCTCAGGGGCATAAAGTCCGCGAGCCTCCGGTATTTCAACGCCGCCGGTTACGATGTCAAGGGGAGAATCGCCGGGCTGGAACAGAACCCCGCCAACCTTGTCCCGGTGATAATGGAAGCGGCTGCGGGTATGAGGGAAGGGATACAGATCTTCGGGAACGACTACGACACCCCCGACGGCACCTGCGTCAGGGATTATATCCATGTGAGCGATCTGGCTTCGGGCCACGCTGCGGCCCTGGACTATATCAGCAAAAACGACAAAACCATCGCGGTCAATCTGGGGAGCGAAACCGGAACTTCCGTTCAGGAGATCCTGGAGGCCGCCCGGCGGATCAGCGGCCGGCCCATCCCCGCGAACATCACGGGCCGCCGACCCGGAGACCCCGCCAGGCTCACCGCCTCCGCCAAACTGGCCCTGGAGCTTTTAGGCTGGAAGGCGCACTATTCCGACGTGGACACCCTCATCAAGACGACCTGGGAAGCGTATAAGAGGGAGAAGAATTTAAGGAGAGAAGCATGAAAGATAGGATTTTGGAGTACATTGATTCTTTGGAAGATCTCGCCATAGAGTTGGAGACCGAACTCTGCAAGAGGCCGGCCATATCGCCTGATTCCGAAGGAGAAGGGGAACTGGACAAGTGCGAATTCCTGGAATCCTGGCTCAGGGAAAAGGGCCTCGACCGGCTGGAACGCCATGACGCTCCCGACGCCAGGGCCAAGGGCGGGGTGAGGCCGAACCTCGTCGCCACTATTCCCGGCAAAGACGACAGCCTCCCCAGGTTCTGGGTGATGAGCCATCTGGACGTGGTGCCTCCCGGCGAAGCCTCCCTCTGGAAAAGCGATCCCTGGAAGGCGGTCGTGGCCGAGGGGGAGGGCGGCGGCAGGCGCATCATTGGCCGGGGGGTTGAGGACAACCAGCAGGGGCTGGTTTCTTCGGTGCTGGCGGCCCTTTCCCTCAAGGCTCAGAACCTGATTCCCTTCCGGACGGTAAAGCTCCTCTTTGTGGCGGACGAAGAGAACGGCAGCGCTTACGGCATAGAGTGGCTCCTCAAAAACCGGCCCGATCTTTTCCGCAAAAGCGACATGATCCTCATACCCGACAGCGGCGATTCCCTGGGCGCTTCCATAGAGGTGGCGGAAAAAAACCTGCTGTGGATACGCTTTGTCACCAAAGGCGCCCAGGCCCACGGCTCCCGGCCGGACCTGGGGATCAACGCCCATCTGGCGGGGGCGGACTTGGCCCTCAGGCTTCACTATGAGCTTGCGGAAAAATTCGGAGGCCGGGACCCCCTCTTCGAACCTCCCTATTCAACCTTTGAGCCTACCAAAAAAGAAGCCAATGTCCCCAATTTTAACACCATCCCCGGCGAAGACGTAGTCTGCTACGACATGCGGATTCTTCCCCAATATCCCGTAAAAACCGTGCTGGCCGAGGTGGAACGGATCATGGCCGACATTCAGGCCAAGTATAAGGTGGCCATAAGCTATTCCCTGGGCCAGGCGAAGGAATCGAAGCCTACTTCTCCCGACGCGCCGGTGGTGAAGCTTCTGGCAAAGACCGTGGAAGAACTCTACGGGATAAAAGCCAAAACCATAGGCATAGGCGGCGGAACCGTGGGGGCTTTTCTCAGGAACGAGGGTATTGATTCGGCGGTATGGTGCCGCATCGATCATTCCGCCCACGAGCCCAACGAATACGCCCTCCTGGAAAATATCCTGGGAGACGCCAAGGTGATGGCCTTATTGATGATCAGTGAACAGTGAATAGAAAGCCCCACGTGCCGGACCCTTCCCTTGCCCTCATCACCTCCATAGCGGGGCTGCCTCCGGCTTTGGCGGCTTCGGTGACGGAAGAAGAAGGGGCCTACATCAGCAGGCTGCGGGAAGGTGGGGGGCTGCCCTTCGCGGTGAGCCCCCGTTTCGCCTCCCTGGCCGGAGCGGAGCGGGACGACCCCATCAGGCGGCAGTTTATGCCCGACCCCAGGGAAAGCTTGTCCTCCCCCTTCGCCCTGGAAGATCCCCTGGGGGAGGCTCTCTACCGGCAAACCCCCCGCCTGGTGCGGCAGTACCGGGACAGGGCCCTGCTCCTTGCGGGGGGCGTCTGCGCCGGGTACTGCCGCTTCTGCTTCCGCCGGGCCCGGATGAGCAGGGCCGCCCCCTTTATCGATACGGCCGCCGGAGAGGAGTGCGCCTGGCTCAGGGGGCATCCCGAAATCCGGGAGATCCTCATCTCAGGCGGCGACCCCCTGACCGCCGGGGACGGGGAACTGGCGGCCCTCTTCGCCTCCCTCCGCCTTGCCCGGCCGGGCATACTCCTGCGGGTCTGTACCCGGATTCCCGTAACAGCCCCCCGGCGGCTGGGGCCGGAAACAATCGCGTTTTTGGCCCGGTGGAAGCCTCTGCGCCTGGCGGTGCACATCAACCATCCCCGTGAACTGGAAGGCCGGTCGGGAGAAGCCCTGGCGGCCTGCGTTGATTCGGGCCTTCCGGTTCACGTTCAGACCGTGCTGCTCCGGGGAATCAACGACAGGGCCGAAACCCTGGCCCTTCTCTTTAGGGAATGTCTTTCCCTGGGCCTGACTCCCTATTATCTTTTTCAGCTTGACCTTGCCCCCGGAACGGATCACTTCAGGGTTCCCCTAAAAGCGGGCCTAAGCCTCTATGAGGAGCTCAAGGCCCTGGTCTCCGGCCTGGCTCTCCCCGCCTTCGCGGTGGATCTCCCCGGCGGCGGCGGCAAGATCAGGCTCCACAAGGACATCATCGCCGGTGAAACAGCAGGCCCCGGCGGGGAACCGGCCTACCTTCTCCCCGGCCCCGGCGGGAAGCTCTGGCCCTATCCCAAGGCGTGATTACCTATCTTTGAGAATGAAAAACCTCGAAGCTCGAAGTAAGGAAGGAAAATCATAAAAATTCGTCCCGTTTTTCTTCTTTTTCT
>JAISRW010000056.1 GCA_031273405.1 Treponema sp. | reverse complement strand
ATTTCAAATTTCCCGGAAAATTTGAATATATTATGATACCCTGGCGGGCGTTACAGTATCTCCCTGAGCGGGAACAGGCCATAAAATGCCTTAATTGTGTATATGAACATTTAACGAATAATGGAATATTTGTGTTTGATATTTTTAAACCAAGGACATATGATGAAAAATGGCTTGGCAGGGAAGATATTTCGTATGATGTTACGGTAAACGGGAAACGGATAATCCGTTCAACAGTAAATCACTATGCAGATACCGTAAAGCAGAATATCCAGTATAAAAACAAATACCGGATAATTGAAAATGGAAAGGAAACAATAGTGGAAGATTTGTTGACTTATAAATATTATGAACATGATGAAATAGTAGAGATACTAACATCATTGAAATTCAAGGTAAAAGAAGAATATGGATATTATGATAAGAGGACAATAAAAGAAGGGGATGAAATGATATTGGTGTGTAAAAAGTAATATGTGAAGGGAACGGGCACTGCGAATTGATTCGTTGCGAAGGGTACATACCCCGGCCGCTTGCGGCGGAACTAAGGGTATGTACCCTGAGTCAAATACCTTATGAGAACAACCATACCCCGACCGCTCTGCGGTGGGGTTGGTTGATTGAGGGCCGCCCCCTATTCCGCCTCGATGTCGATAAATTTAAACGCTCCCGCGTCGAAGAGCCCCCGGTCGCTGATCTTCAGTTCCGGGATCACCAGGAGGGACATGAAGCAGAGGCTCATGAGGGGCTCAAGGTCCGCGTTGATTCCCAGTTCCCGGACGGTCGTTTCTTTGAGAGAGGCCAGCTTCGCCGCCACCTCCCCGCCGCCCAGATCGCTCATGAGCCCTCCCAGGGCAATGAGATGCTCCACCGCCGCGGCCATATCGGCGTCGCAGGTTCCCCCGTTGCGGACCTTTGGTCCGACGGTACTATCACTGCACGCGGACCTTCGGTCCGATTGCACTTGTAGGTTTTTTGCATATTCATGCAAAAAACCTCGATGCAACGGGCATGCTTTCGGAGTTTATACTGTTTTATGCGCAAAGCGCAACAAACTCCTAGCCGGCAGGCTCCCGGTTACCCGGCGCCCCGCCACGTACTTTTCGGCTATATGGCGGTTTTCCGAAAGATACACCACCCGCTCAAGCCTATCCCGGAGGGAAAGGCCTAAAGGAGGGGCCGGATCCCCGTCGTCTACGACCAGGGCGTCGAAGTCGTAGCCCGCTTCGAAAGAACCCGGCCCCTTGCCGTCCGCTTCCGCGAAAAATCCCCCGCCCCCCAGAGTGGCCATGTAAAAGGCCTCCTCCAGGCTCAGGGTGTCTTCGGGGGAACCGCCGGGAATAAAGCGCCTCAGCTTTGAAACCTGGATCGCGTCGCTCATGGCCCGGAATATGGAACTGTGGGCGCCTCCGGCCACATCGCTTCCCAGGCCTATCCTGACGCCCCGTTCCAGGAAACGCCGCGCCGGGGCAATCCCCGAAGCGAGGTTTGTATTTGACTGGGGGCAGTGGGCGACAAAGACCCCCCGGCGGGCGATCAAGTCCATTTCCTCCCCGTTTTCATTGGACCACACGCAATGGGCCATTATCGAGGAGGGCCCGAGAAGGCCGAAATCACTGTAGGCCCCGGCATAGGAGGAGCTTCCGGGACAAAGCTCCCTGACCCATTGGATCTCTTTCCGGGTTTCCGAAAGGTGGGACTGGAGGGGCATGGCGAACTGCTCCCTGATCTCCCCGAGGCCTCTCAAAAGCCCGTCACTGCAGGAGGGGATAAACCGGGGCGTAAGGATGGGCCGCACCCTGCCGCTCCCCCCCGCGGAAGCCTCAACCCACAGCCTGGTGGCCTCCAGGGAGGCGGCGGCGCTTTCTTCCCTGAGATAAGGAGGGCAGTTCCTGTCCATATTCACCTTCCCCACATAAGAGATGAGGCCCGATTTTTCCAGCAGATCCATGAGCATGAGGGTGGCCTCTACATGGACGGTGGCGTAAAGGCAGATCCTGGTATTGGGCCCTTTTTTCAGGTCTTCTACCAAAGCCTGGTAAGCGGGGAGGGCGTAGGAGGGGTCGCCAAATTTTGCCTCTTCCGGAAAGGCCCGGTTTTCCAGCCATTCCAGAAGCTCCATATCCATCCCCAAAGCTCGGAAGCCGAACTGGGGGGCGTGGATGTGGAGATCCGTGAGGCCCGGCAGGACAAGTTTCCCCCGCCTGTCGATGACCGGGAAAGAGGCGTATTCCTCAGGGATCTTTTCAAAAACCCCCGCCGATTTGCCTTCCCGGCATACCAGGTAAGCCCCTGAGCGGGTTTCAAGGTTCCGGGCGTCCCTACTCCAGCAAAGATCCCCCTGGAGGATAAAGTTGTTCTTTTCATATTCCACATATTCTATTATAGCAAAATTGAAGAATTTTAGCCACACCGAACCGCGAACCGCCTAGGAGCCTGTGGGACTTGTAGGTTTTTGCTCTACACCCGGGGGGTTTCGAGCAAAGAACCTGCGATCAGGGGCTCCTTACGGAGTTTGCAGGGTAAAGCGAACCAGAGGGGCGCAATCGCTCTTGCGAGCGATTTTTTTAATCAAGGGGGGCAAAGCCCCACAAACTCCTAGCGGCCTGTTGCAATATTCTTTCGCTTTTTCTATTATAAGGTAATATGACCTTAGCCGAATTTGACGGCTGGTACAGAATCAGATACCGCCGGACCAGTTCCGCCCTGACGGCAGCTTCGCTTATCGTCTCTGACTTTATCGGGGTTATGGTTTCTTTCGGCACCGGCTTTTTTTTAGTTAATCTTTATAACATAGAGGCCATCAATTTCAGGTCTTTCATCACCTATTGGCCATACCTCCCTATCTTTATTCTGATCTTTGCGGTCATGCGCCTCTATCCGGGGGTTTCCCTTGCCCCCGCCGAGGAACTGCGGGGATTCACCATAAGCTCGGTAATGGCCCACGGAGGGATCATAGTTTCCCGCTACATTGAGGACAGGGAATTTGACGCCATCTCGATAGCGTTCATAATAAGCTGTATTTGTTCGGCCTTTATCCTGATGATATGCCGGGACTGGACGCACGCTTTTTTGAGCAAAACCGGCCTGAGCGGCATTCCCGCCGTCATTTACGGCGGCGGAAACACGGGACGGCTGGTGGTAGACCGGCTTCTGAACAGCAAAAAAACCGGCTATATCCCGGTGCTGATTCTGGACAACGATCCTGGATGTGGCGATGAATACCGGGGTATTCCCATAATCCGCGACACCGGCGCCGGGCCCGAGGTGGTTGAAAAATACAACATAAAGATGGCGATTGTGGCCATGCCGAACCTGAATCCCAAGCAGCTTGCAAAGCTGATCAATTCTTCGGTCTCCGCCTTCAGGTACAATGTCCTGATACCTGATTTTTTCAGCGTCACCAACGTATGGATGTCGGTACGCGACTTTGACGGGATTTTGGGCTTTGCCACAAGCCACCGCCTTAAAATGTTCTGGAATTTGGCTATAAAACGCTTTATGGATCTGCTGATTGTGGGTCTTGGAGGGCTTCTTATCCTTCCCTTCCTCCTCGTCATTGCCTTATTCGTCAAGCTGAGTTCCAGCGGCCCCGTCCTTTACGGGCACAGCCGCCTCGGCCTTAACGGCAAATCGTTTAAGGCCCTCAAATTCAGGTCCATGGTTGCGGACGCCGATAAAAAGCTGGAAAGCCTTCTTGCTTTGAATCCTGAACTCAAAGCGGAGTGGGAAGCAAGCCAGAAACTTAAAGAAGATCCCAGGGTGACCGCAATAGGCAGGCTCTTGAGGCGCACCAGTTTTGACGAATTTCCCCAGCTTTTCAATATACTCAGGGGGGAAATGAGCCTAGTCGGCCCCCGGCCGGTAACGGAAGCGGAGATAGAACGATACGGCGAAAATTACCGGCACATTTTTTCGGTAAAGCCCGGCCTCACGGGGCTTTGGCAGGTTTCCGGCCGTTCGGATACGGATTATACCGAAAGGGTCTCTTATGATTCCTATTATCTCCAAAGCTGGTCGGTCTGGCTTGATCTCTGGATTCTTTACCGGACTCCGGGGGCGATTTTAAAAGGAAGGGGAGCTTATTGATGTCAAATCGTTTCAAGAAAAGAGGCGGAGGGATCTTTTGGGCGGCCCTTCTCGTTCTGGTCCCGGCCTTTTTGGAAGCCCGCCCGTTTGATCAGATTTTTCCCTATCTGGGAGAGGATGTAAAAGCCCAGGTTTTTTCAGAGAGCGGGGTAATACGGTCCCGGGATAAAATCGAAGACCTCAGCTTCCTGCCGGCCCTTTCGTCGGGAATCAATCTTATCGACAGTATAGCGGAAAAAAACCCCTCTTTTTTTGTCGAATCCCTTCTGGTGATACCCCATGGGGGGAGGGCCTTAAGGGTTCTGGACGCCTATAACGCCCTGGGACGGGTGGGAGATTTAAAGGGCCGGCTCTACCGCTCTTTTACCCGGGGCGCCGACATCCCCCTCTTTGAAGAGGCCGCCAGGCTTGAAAGCGCTGCAAGAAACAAACCCGTGCCGGACCCCGCCCCCTCGGCGTCCCTGCCCTCCTCCGAAACGATCTATATCCGCTTAAAGGACGTTAACTTCGGCAACTCCTACTACCGGGCCGACATACGCGCGGATTCCCGCGGCATCCTCTACAGCCTCAGCAACTACAAAGCTATCAGCTACCTGATTTTTACGGTTATGCCGGAGGAGAAATTTTCGGCCAATCTCTACCTGGAACCCCTGGATGAAGGCATGCTGGTTTACAGCATCGCCGGAACGGACGTGAGCGATTTTATCGCCCGCCGCATCGATATTCCTTCGGCAATCAGCAAGCGGCTGGCGGTTTTTATCGATTGGGTTTCCGCCGGCATAAAAGCCGCGCGGTAAGCGTAGCGCGTCGGGCCGCCGGACCGGTCGGCGGTTCGACGGGAAAAGCTTCCGAACCGCAAGGG
>JAISRW010000053.1 GCA_031273405.1 Treponema sp. | reverse complement strand
GCGAGCAGCTTGATTCCCCTACCGCGAAGGGTCTGGCCCAGGCGGGCGGGGATATTCATCATCCTATGGGAGGGCAAAACAGCCCCGCCATAATCGGGGTACGGAACGGCGGCGATTTTCTTGAGGCCCTTCTTGGCCCCGCTTCGGTTGAGACGACCGACGCCAGAGGCCGAAACATACTGCACCTTGCGTCCGAAGCGGGCAGGGCCGCTTCGGTTGACCTCATTCTAAAGAGCACAAAGTCCCTCAATCAAAAGGACAATGAGGGGAAAAGCGCCCTGGATCTGGCCCTGGAACGGGGCGATTCTATTTCCCATGCCCAGGCCGCGGAGCGCCTCATCCTGGCCGGCGCCTGGTCCGAAAATCCCCTCTATACCTACTTCGCCCCGGCGGTGAGGAGTTCCAACTACAATATCCGCGGCGCCGACGGCATGGTGCCCCTCCACTACATGGCCCGGGAAAGACAGGCCGGATATATCGACTTTCTCCTTGAAAAAGATGCCGATGTCAATATCAAGAACGCGTCGGGGGCCTCGCCCCTCCACGAGGCGGCCAGGTCGGGGAACGTGAAAATCATGAAAGCCCTCCTTGACCGGGGCGCCGATGTTAATACCCAGGACGCAAAGGGCAATTCGGTCCTCCACATCGCCATGCCCGCCAGGTCGCACCGGGAGGCCCTGAGCCTATTCCTCGCCAATGGAGCCAATCCCAACCTCAGGGACGAGTACGGGGAATCGGCCCTCCACATCGCGGTGATCCTCAACCAGTCCCCGGAAATAGTGCGGCTTCTTCTCGCAGGGGGCGCCGATGTTTCGCTCCGCAACAGCGACGGCAAGACCCCCCTCTATCTCGCGGTTCAGGAAGAGAGGGGCAGGCATATTCCTCTCCTCCTTTCCGGAAAGTCAGATGTTTTTGCCGCCGACAACAACGGCATCACTCCCTTTGAGAAAGCCCTCCTCGAAAAGCCCGCCCTCCTGCCGTCGCTTATTACCAACGCTACGGTACTGCAGAACGACAACGAGGGGAATACGATCCTCCATATCGCCATCAAGCGCCGGGCGGAAACGGAAATTATCGGCATCATCCTGGATAAAAAGGCCGCGGTGAACGCCCGGAACAAAGCGGGCGATACCAGCCTGCATCTGGCGGTCAGGCTGAACGAGCAAAAGCCGGGAGAGCTCCTCCTTTCCCGGGGGGCCGATATTTTCGCCCCTAACACCAAAGGCGAAAGCTCCCTCTACCTTAGTTTCTCTCAGGACGGGGGACGCAGTTTAAACGTAAGGCGCTGGATGTTCACTTCCCATACCCTCTCGGCCCGGGACAGCCTGGGGAATACGGCCCTTCACTATGCGGCCCAGTGGCAGTTTGATGCCTGGATTCCCATGCTGGTCCAGATGGGTTCCGATACCGAAGCCGCCAACGGAATGGGGGAGACTCCGCTTTTCACAGCGGTAAGATATAACGCTCCTTCTACTATAAAGGCTCTGGTAAGTTCCGGGGCGGATCTGCACGACAGGGACAGCCTGGGGAACACCTGCCTCCTCGCGGCGGTGCACTGGAACGCTTTTGAGGCGGCCTCGGCCCTGATCGAGTTGGGTATAGATATTAACGCCCATGCCCTTAACGGGAAGACGGCTCTCCATGAATCCGTGCGCCTGGATATTAACGAGATTGAAGGCCTGCTTATAAGCCGGGGGGCCGATACGGAGGTCCGGGACACCGATGGAAACACCCCCTTCATGGAAGCCGTGTTGGCAGAATCGCCCGCCGCCATGGAACGGCTTGTTGAGAAGGGGGCCGATCCGAACGTGCGGAATTTCCGGGGGGACACGCCCCTGCACCTGGTTTCGGCTACGGGACGAAGCGATATGGCAAACCTGCTTCTCAACTGGGGGCTTTCGATTCATGCCAAAAACGCCCAGGGCAGGACCCCCTTTCTGAACGCCCTGGTCTCTTCCGCCCGGATGGTCAGGACCCTGCTTACCAAGGACAGGCTTTCAAGCCCCGACGACAACGGTTCCTCCCCCCTGCATATCGCGGTACAGGCAAAGGCCCCCGTTGTCATGCTTGAGACCATTCTGGCAATGGGCGCCAAAGCCTCTTCCATTGATGCCGAAGGCCGCACTCCCCTGCGCCTGGCGGCAGACATGCGGGACTGGGAGGCCGCCAGGATGCTGGTTGCGTCAGGTTCCGATGTTTTCCTTGTCGCCAAGGACGGGAAAACCCCCGCCGAGGTAGCCCTAAGCTCCGGCGAGGAAGGGATCCAGGCTCTCTTCTCGGGCAAGGCGATCAACGCCAGAGACATGTCGGGAAACACGATACTCCATTACGCCGCCCGGGAGGGAACCCCCGGCGTCATTGCGCAGCTTATTAACCTGGGGGCCAGCAAGGAAGTAAAAAACATCGCTTCCGAAAGCCCCGCCGACATTGCCCAGCGCTGGCATCACCCGGAGGCGGTGTCCCTGCTGCATTAAGGAAAAGCCCCCCTTAAGCGGCCTGCCTTCGGAGCCGTGGACCGGGGACCTTCGGCTCGATGGTTCGCGGCCTTAGCCTGAAAACCTCAAGAACCGGCGGCATCGGACGCAGGTCCACAATAACCGGTTTTGGAAGCGGCCCGGTACTAATAAATTATTGTATTTTTCCGATAATCAAACTGACGGAGGTCAAGATGCAACGATACTTTGTAAAATGCCGGACAGGCAGGATTGAGTACTTTGATATCCTCTCGGAAGCCGAGAACGGATACAAGGTTAGATTGACCAGGATCTACGATGGAAACGAAAAGATCAGCGAAGAATATATGTCCCGCCATTTATTCAACCTTTGTTGTAAAACCGGTTACATCTACGAGATGGAACGGGCCACCGTGGCGTGAATTAAACAAGCCCAGCCATGACAATCCGATCCAAAATCATTCTGGTAGTTCTTCCGGTAATCATACTCACCCTTTTCCTGGCCGAAGCCGCCTCGTATTACAGCGCGGAAAACGGCATTACCCGGATCGCCCGGCAGTTTTTAAGCTTTAAAGCCGGGGAAGTGGAAAAATACGCGGAAAATCAGTGGGATCTTCTGGCGGAAAACAACTATACAGGCCGCCCCGACATGACCGCGGCGGCCCAAAAAGCGGTGGAAAATTTCGCCCGGAGCATCATTTTGAGCGATACCGAAGTTATCCTGGCACTGGATGATTCGGGAACCCTGGCCATGAGCACTTCCCCCATAGAACTAAAACCCGGTGAAAGCGCCGCCCTCCTGGGGCTCCTGAGGGAAGAAAACGAAGGTATCCTGAGCGCCCTGATGGGCGGGGAAGAAAGGATATTCACGGCCTTTTATTTTACCCCCTTCCGGTGGTATGTGCTGCTTACCGAAAAAACCTCGACCTTTTACCAGGATTCCCTCCGGATCCGTTTCCAGACCATAGTGGTTCTGGGGGCCGCTTCTTTCCTGGCTGTACTTCTCCTCGTCCTTTTTTCCCGGCGCCTTACCAGCCCCCTAAACAGGGTAGTCAAAACCATGAACGACGTTATTACAGGGGGGGATCTTTCGTCCAGGGTGGAAGTGGAATACCGGGACGAAACGGGAAAGCTTGCGTCCACCTTTAACCACATGATCGGGGAACTGGAAAAGGCTTATGCCCAAATCAAACGCTATGCCTTTGACGCGGTTCTGGCCCAGAAAAAAGAACAGCGCCTGAGAAACATCTTCCAGAAATACGTGCCAAAAAATGTAATCGATAAATGTTTTGAAACCCCCGAATCCATGCTGGGAGTAGGCGAGAACCACCGGATGGCCATACTCTTTTCTGACATCCGGGGTTTTACCACCATATCCGAACAGTTTAAAAACCCCCGGGAACTGGTAGACACCCTGAACGAATATTTTTCCCCCCAGGTCGACGTGATCATGAACCGGGGCGGCATGGTGGACAAATACATAGGCGACGCGATCATGGCCTTTTGGGGCGCCCCGGTCGAAAGCGCCGACGATCCCCTCCAGGCGGTTCTGGCCGGCCTGGACATGATCGACGCGCTGGCTTCGTTTAACGCCGCCCAATCGGCAAAGGGAAAAACCGAATTCCATATCGGCGTGGGTATCAACTACGGCGAAGTAACCGTAGGAAACATGGGCAGCGAGCGGAAGATGGATTATACCGTCATCGGCGACGACGTAAACCTTGCGTCCCGCATGGAAGGGCTGACCAAGACATACCACGCGGAGATCCTCTTTACCGAAAACATCTACACCAAAATAGCGGGCCTCAATGTTCCCGGAGAAAACGTCGCTTCCTCTGGAAACGTTCCTCTCCCCTGCCGCCTTCTGGACACCGTGGCGGTCAAGGGCAAAACCAGGGGCGTAAAAATCTACACCGCCAAAAGAAGCCTCGACGGCACGGAAGAAAAGGCCTGGCCCCTTCACAACCAGGGGATGGCCCTCTATTACCGCCGGAATTTTAACGGAGCGGCCCCGCTGTTTGAAGAAGTCCTCAAGCTGCTTCCCGGAGACTTCAACGCCCGCCAGCTTCTGGAACGCAGCAGGACCTACGCGCTCACCCCGCCGCCCGCCGAATGGGACGGCGTGGAAGTGATGCATAGTAAGTAAAGTGAATTTAATTTAACCACAGACCACACGGACGACACGGACATAAAGAAAAAAATTAGATTCATCATTAATTAGTCCGTGGAGATGTCTGTGAGGTCTGTGTGGTCCGTGGTTATTCTTGTATTTAGTGCTTGCGGTACTACTGCTGCAGAAGCTGACGCACGGTTTCGATCTGCCGGGAGAGATCTTCGTTGGCACGGGTCAGGGCTTCGTTCTGGGAGCGGAGTTCCGCGATAGTCGCATCGTTATTCGCAATCCTTCCGGTGAGGGTTTCGGCCTGGCCCTGGAAGGCTACGATGCGCCTGTCCTGTTCCACAAGCAGCTCCGCCTGTTCATCAACCTGGGCCCGGAGGCCGCTTATGGAAGCGTCCCTTTGGCTCAATGTCTGCTGCTGGGTTGAAACCTGTGCCTGGAGGCCGCTTATCCTTTCTTCGTAACCTGAGATAAGCCTCCCCGTTTCGGAGCCCTGGGCGCCGAAGGCTTCGATAGTTGCCTGCTGCTGACTTACGGTATCCTCAAGGGCCTCGATCTGTTCCTGCAGGGCTCCGGTCTCGCCGCCGCTTGGGGAAGGGGTCGCTCTTTGGAGGCGCAGGGTTTCGGCGACGCTCAGTTCCAGGGAATCTATCGCCGCCAGGTGGGCCTGTTTCCTGCTTTCCAGGGAACGGACGCCTTTAAGGGAGGGGGCGTTCAAAAATTCCCTCATAGACCCCAGGAGCCCCGCCGCGTTGGAGAGATCCCCGGCCCTTATGGTTTCGTTGAGCCTCTGATAGTAGCCGCCAAGCTGGCTTTCGGCCCTGGCGGCTCTTTCCTGTTCCGAAGAAAGGCGGCCCAATTCTTCCAGGGCCGCGTCGAGTTCCGAAGCGCTCTGTTCTATTCTGGAAG
>JAISRW010000246.1 GCA_031273405.1 Treponema sp. | reverse complement strand
ACCAACGGGACCGTTAAGGCCATGACCAGGGAGGATCTTAAGGAGATAGGGTTCGATATCATCCTTTCCAATACCTATCACCTTTATTTAAGGCCCGGAACCCCGGTGATTTCCGCCGCCGGCGGCCTCCACGGCTTTATGGGCTGGGACAGGAATATCCTCACCGATTCCGGCGGCTTTCAGGTCTTTTCCCTAGCCCCTTTCAGGAAGATAAGCGATGAGGGGATCAAATTCCGTTCCCATATCGACGGCTCCTGGCATTTCCTCAGCCCCGAAAAGGTGGTGGAAATCCAGGCCCTCCTGGGGAGCGATATTCAGATGCAGCTTGATGTCTGTACCAGCTGGGGCGTGTCCCGCCGGGAGGCGGAGGAGGCCCTTAAA
Organism: Treponema sp.; assembly: GCA_031273405.1. The sequence continues at coordinate 3,343 of JAISRW010000246.1, read as the reverse complement.
ACCACCACGGCCTGGATGGAAAGGGCGAAAAAAGCCTGGGAAGAGGAGCGCCGCGGGGGAAACTACAGTGGGGAATTCTTCCCCATTGTCCAGGGGAATTTTTTCCGGGATCTCCGGCGGGAAAGCGTCGAAAGGGTGGTGGCCGCGGATTCCCCCGGAATCGCCATTGGAGGCCTTTCGGTGGGGGAGAGCGAGGAGGTCTTTCTGGAATACCTGGAATTCACCGCCGCCCTGCTGCCCCCGGAAAAACCCCGCTATGTCATGGGGATAGGCACTCCGGAATACATCCTGGGGGCCATTGAGTGCGGAATAGACATGTTTGATTGCGTGTTTCCTACAAGGACCGGGCGAAACGGCCATGTTTTTACCCGAAACGGCTGCTTTGCCCTTAAAAAAGCCGAAAATGCCATGGATTTTTCGCCGATAGATAAAGAGTGCGGCTGTAAAGTCTGCCAGGGTTATTCTCGGGCGTATTTACGGCATCTTTTTAAAACCCGGGAGATTCTCTGTTCAATTTTGGCAAGTTATCATAATTTATACTTCTTGAACGATCTTGTGAAGGCCGCCCGGCTGGCCGTAAATGAAAACCGATTTCGGGAATTTAAAAAGGATTTTCTCACCCATTACAGGGAGGCTAAACTTGTTTAAACCGGCGGGGTTTTGGAAAACCCGCATTATTCCGGCAGCTCTGGCGATCCTGATGATCCGGATTTTACCGGCGGAAGAAACGGAAGAACCGGCGCCTGTAAAAACCCTGGAGGAACAGCGCCTCGATACCCTCCGCTACGGTACGGAGACGGAAATCGCCGCCCTTATTCAGACCGTCAAGAATGAAAAGAATTCGGACCTGGACGTGGAACTCATAACCCTGGCGGAAAGCTCCAAAAACAGGAACATCCTCGCCGGGGTCTTCTCGTTTTTCGCGGAAATGGAAAAGAAGGGCCTGGAAGCCAGGGCTGTCCGGGCAATCGAAGAACGGGATGACGAGGCCGGCGAAACGGTTTTGGCCGCCGTGGATTATCTTGGGAAGCTCAAGTCCGCCGAAGCCGCCCCTTCCCTTAGGGAGCTTGTTGACGCCGGAGAAAGCCGCTTCACCGGAGCGGCCATACGGGCCCTAGGCCGCTCCGCATCGGGAGGAGGGAAGGGATCTACCCTTTCCGATGAAACCGCCGAATACCTGGAGGATTATTATACCAACCGTAATCCGCCCGACGAAAACCGCCGGGAAATCATCGGCGCTCTGGGCGAAACCGGCTCGGGAAAGGCGGTTCCCTTTCTTTCTCAAAAGGCAACAAACAGCGAAGAGCGCGTTCCCCTGAGGATGGCCGCCCTGGAGGCTATCGCGAAAATTGCCGATCCCCGGGGGCTTCCGGCGGTAATAGAAGCGGTATCTTCGGAAGACCCGAACCTGCGGTCTTCGGCCATATCCGCCCTGGGGCCTTTTTCCGGGGAGGCGGTGGACAAGGCCATCCTGGAGGGCTTCCGGGATTCTTATTACCGTACCCGCATAGGGGCTTCCCAGGCGGCGGGCAGACGGAAACTGGAGGCGGCGATTCCTTATCTCCGTTACCGGGCCGAACGCGATGATGTTCCGGCGGTAAAGGACGAAGCCATCCGCGCCCTGGGGTCCATAGACTCAGGGGAAAGCCGGGATATTATCGAAAGCCTCTTTAAGGAACGGAAAAATTCAGACCGGGTGAGACTTCTGGCGGTTGAAATGCTTGTCCGGAATGACGGCGGCGCTTATGTTTCGACCCTGATAGTAGAATTGGACGAGGCGAAACGGAGAAACCAGACTCCCCTTTATAACGGTTTCCTCAGAGTCCTCGGAACCGCAAGGTCCTCTTCCCTGGAGGATCTGGCCCGCCGTTTTATTAGTTCCGGCGGAATAATCGAAAAATCCCTGGCCCTGGACATAGCGGTGAACAACGAATTCCGCGGCCTGGCTGAAGACATACGAACGCTCCTGGATGAAAAAAAGTACAACCCCAGCCTTGTAAGAAAGGCCAGGACCAGTCTTGAAAAACTCGGCCTGGAATGAACACCCCGGCACCTAGCAGCAAACTCCTAGGGTGTCAATGAGCGAGAGAACAAGAAAAGAAGCGCAACCAAGGGCTAACAAAATTCCTCGTAGTCGCCGGTCCGGGAAAGATCGTATCCTCCCATTACTTCAAGATCCCGGCGGAATTCGCCTGAACTTACATAGGCCAGGACGGCCTTTAGGGCCGGAATATTCCGGTCGGCCAGGCGGAACACGAAGTCGTACCATTCAAGCTGAAGGGGGACAAAGTCAAGGCCGGCCATATCCGCCGCCCCGCCCTCACAGCCGCAGCCCAGGTCCGCCCCGCCTCTGGCGACGATTCCGGCGCAGCCCAGGTGGGAACTGGATTCCCAGTTGTAGCCCCGGATTGTTCCTGTGTCGATGCCGAGAGCGGCAAGCTTTTGGTCCAAAAGAATACGGGTGCCGCAGCCCCGTTCCCGGTTGATCATGGTAAGTTCGGGCCGGGCAAGATCCTTCCAGTCCCCCAGGCCCAGAGGATTCCCTTTTTTTACATAAAAGCCCTGCATGCGGCCGGCCAGGCGCAGGACCCCCACCGGCAGTCCCGGAAGAAGGCGGCGTATAAAAGGATAATTATAGGTATCGGTTTCGCCGTCCCAGAGGTGGGAAGCCGCCATGGTTATCTTCCCAAAGTAGAGGGCGATAAGGCTGCTGTAACAGCCCGTATAGGAACGCAGGGCCGGGCTCCCGGTTTCGTTTGCGATTTTGGCAAACAGGAACTCAAGGCACCTGTCCTGGCCGGAAATAATCACCTGCCGGGCCGGCGCCGCGGCTTCACCTTTTGCTTCTTCCTGAATCGAGGCCGCCCCGCCCGGACCTGTTCTGCCCGCGGCAAGATACTTTTCAATATCCGCCTGGGAAATCCGTACCTGCTTTCCCACCCTGGAAGACGGCAGTTCCCCCCGCTTAATAAGCTCGTAAACGGTATACTTTTTTATCCGTAGTTGGCTTGCCACATCCTCTGCGGTAAGGAGCTTTGATTCCATGCCGTTATTATAGGATCTGTATGGAAGATACTCAATTGGCCGGATCACAGCCCGCCGATACCACTGACCTATCAGAAGTTGTGGACGGGCCCAAGGACGATATCTGCACGAGAACAGTTGCCGGTCCCTGCGGCCAAAACTATAGTCCGGCGGTCTCCTTTTCCACAAAGGCCCCCAGGGTTTTATACCCTTCATACAAACGGTTGTACAGCTTTACCCGTTCAGGATTGGGGTCGTAGGTGTTTTCGATGGGAGCGCAGATGGCTTGCTGGGCCGCCGGTATGTCCGGGTAGAGGCC
>JAISRW010000209.1 GCA_031273405.1 Treponema sp. | reverse complement strand
CGGAGGCGGAAATACAGCCAGCCGAAGCCGAAGCCCGCAAGGTGGGTAACGTGGGCGACGTTCCCGCCCATGCCGGTTACCATCATGATTATTTCCAGGGCGGTAAAACCCAGGACCATCACCGGCGCCCGGAGGGGGAGTATGCCCCATATATAGATGATCGACTGGGGGAAAAAGACCGCATAGGCCAATTGTACGGCGAAGATGGCCCCCGAAGCGCCCATGAGGGCGATATAATGGCCGCCTGTAAAATAATAGGCGACAAAAGAAAAGACCCCCGCAAGAATCCCGGTGACAAAATAATAGAGAAGAAATTCCCTGCTTCCCATATAGCGCTCCAGTTGGGCGCCGAAGATAAAGAGGGCAAACATGTTAAAAAAGATGTGGCTGAACCCGCCATGGAGAAACATATAGGTAACAAAGGTCCAGACATGGCCCTCCTCCAGCACCGCCGCCGGGATCATGGCCAGGTAGAACGTTAAAAACCTCTGGCCAAAGAGCTGTCCCGCAAGGAACACCAGGATGTTGAGGCCGATAAGAATAAAAACCGTATTGTCATTCCGGTAACGGAAAGGTTTTCTGAATAAGTTCATAATACTACCATACGAATATATGAGCCTTTTGGTCAATCTTTTAAGAGCCAGGGCCTTAGAATGTCCCGGTATTCCGCGATGGTTCCGGCATGGACCAGGCGTTCCCTGAGACGGGCGCCGCCGGAAAGGCCCGTACCTTTGGTATAGGCGCAGAAGGTTTTCCGCATCTCCCGGCAGGCGGCCTCCTCCCCAATGTCGGCGGCCCGGAGAGCGAGCTGGCGGAAGGCTGCGGCAAAACGCTCCGGGTACCCCGGAGGCAGCCATGAGCCGGAACCCAGGTACTCCTTGGTGAGGCGGAATATGAATGGGTTCCCCAGGGCGCCCCGGGCGAACATCACCGCGGCGCAGCCGGTCTGGCGGAGCATCCTCTCCGCGTCCTCCGGGCCGTTGAGGTCACCGGAGCCGGTAACCGGCAGGCTTGTCCGGGAAACAAGGTCCGCGATATGGGTCCAGTCGCTTTTGCCGCCGTAGCCCTGGGCCCGGCTCCGGGGGTGGAGGCTTATCATGGCGGCCCCGGCCTCCGCCGCGATCCCGGCACATTCGGCATAATTGATGGATTGGGAATCCCAGCCGGACCTCATCTTGACGCATACCGGAACGCCCTCCAGGGCTTCCGCAGAAGCCCTGACCACGGCCTCCACGATACGGCCGAGCTTGGCGGGGTCCCGCATCAGGGCGGAACCGGCCCCGGTTTTGACCACCTTGGGAACGGGGCAGCCTGAGTTAATATCCACCGCCTCGGGTCTGTAAGGGGCCAGCAGCAGGGCGGCCTTATACATGGTTTGGGGATCGGCGCCGAAAAGCTGAACCCCATAGGCGCTCTCGCCTTCCCCCCGGCGTAGAATGGCGAAGGTTTTCGCCCCCCGGCGCACCAGGGCTTCCGAGGAGGTCAGTTCGGTAAAGCCGAAATCAGCCCCCGCCTCCGCGCATATAGACCGAAATGCCCTGTCGGTATAGCCTGCCACCGGGGCGAGAAAGAGATTGCCGGGCAGTTCCAGAGAGCCGATTCTTACGGGCCGGTAGAGGCTCACTCGCCGGGCAGACCGAAGAACCGGTTGGCGTTGTCCCAGAGGGCGGCGGCAAGTTCCTCTTCGCCCATATCCAGCATTTCCCCAAGGAAACGGACCGTAACAGGCAGATATTTTGGCATATTCCGCTTGCCCCGGTAATCCGCGGGAACCATGAAGGGACTTTCGGATTCAACGAGAATCCGGTCCAGGGGCAGGACGCCTATGGTTTCATGGAGATTCTTGGCGTTCCGGTAGGTTAAATTCCCGGCGAAGGAAAAATAGAGATTAAGATTCAAGGCTTTCCTGGCGTATTCGGCGTCTTCCGAATAACAGTGAAGCACCCCGCCTTTAGGCGGCAGGCGATCCCGGAGTATATCCAGCACATCTTTGCCGGCGTCCCGGTTGTGGATAATCACCGGGAGGTCCAGTTTGGCCGCCAAATCAAGCTGGGTAATAAAAAGCTCGATTTGGGACTTTTTATCCCCGAATTTGCGGTAATAATCCAGGCCGATCTCCCCTACCGCCACAACCCTGGGAAGCTGAACGCCCTGCTCTATGGTCTGAATCCAATCTCTGCCGGGATTCTGCACCTCCGAAGGGGATACCCCGACGGCATGGTAGACCGTCGCGGCGGATTTGAGATTTTCGTAAATTTTCGCAAAATCGATAAGGCTGTTGCAAATCGAAATGAGACGCGAGACTGAAGCCTGGCGGGCTTCCTGTATGACTATAAGCTGCTCAATAGGGTCCTCACAAATAAGCCCTATATGGGCATGAGTATCAAAATACTGCATGCGTTTATCCTAAAAGAAAAGATTTAAAATCCAAGGTCACGGTTCCGGAATTTGCCGCCCCGAAACTGCCGCACTTCCATTTTTTTCCTAAAACAGATATATTTAGTATACTGTATTTCTTCCGTACCGTCAATCGAAGGGAATGATTATATCGAAATACTTCTATATATTATATTAAGGCTTTCCCAAAACTGAAGTTTTGGGAAAGCCGTCTTAAATTTAAATGAAAAAGCGGGCCGGACTTTAGTCCGATTAGACCGCTTTTTCGGAAGCTTTTCCCGTCGGACCGGAGGTTCGCACTAACCGAGTTTTGGGAAAAGCTCTATTTTTCCAAGATTTTAGAATTTTGGAACCCTCTTACTCTATGCTTCCGGTTATATACGGCGCCAATTGTTTTTCTTTTTATGGAATATTAGAATAGAATCATAGATTGTTCTTTTACTCCATATCTATCCGCAGTATTAAGCCTGAAATTCAAAATGAGGAAAAATGAAAAAAATCCGAGGGCTTTTTTTACTGATTGCCCTTTTCTCCTGCAAAAGCGAAAAGTCCGGGCCGGCCGGCCCCCTCCGTGTCCCGGCGCCCCCTCAGGCGGCCGTCCGGCGGGAAGCGGTGCTTGCCAGGGGCAACGGCTGGGTTGCAGGCATTCCCGGCTTTGGCAGCAACGCCTTCCCGGCTCTTGCGGGGGAATATCGGCTGGGGGGGCTGGAACCCAAGGCAGCGGAGGAAGGGGAAAAGCCGGGGGAGGCGGTTTTTTCGGTCCACGCCAGCAGGGAGGCTCTCTTTTTTTCCGATCTCTGGCGGCGGCGGCCGGGAACCGGGAGCGGCATCGTCTTTCAGCGTTTTGAGGGGAACGCCCTGCTGGCGGCCGCGGTTCTTGAGGCGGGGCCTCTCCAAGGTTCCTGGACGGTTATTTTTCAATTTCCCGGAGGAATAGCGGAGGCGGGCCTGGAAGAAGCCGCTTTTAGCCGGCTCATAGATGCCTGGTGTTCCAGGTTTTTGTACTTTGCCTCCCTCATCAAGACCCCGGGGGATGTTTCCCTGCCGGCGGTAGTGGCTTTTTAAGCTTTCCGCCGGCCTCGGCCTCGCTGAGTCCATAGCTTTCGTCTTCCAGATTTCCCGCAGGTTCCACATGGACCATAATATCATAGACCCCCTCAACTTTTTCCTTAATGGCCTTTTCTACCCGGTGGGCAATCCAGTGGGCCTCCATTACCGTTATATCGGGCTTAACTTCAATATCAATGTCTATGTCCCAAAGCCCGGCTATACGCCGCATCCTTGTGCGGTGGGGGTTGCCCGCCTCCTTTACCGAACCGACGGCATCAAAAACCGCCCGGTAAGATTCGGTGTCCGGAGCGCCGTCCATAAGCTCCAGATTCACCTCCATGAATATCCCCACCGCCGACTTGATCACCCAGAGACCCACCAGGATGGCCATTACCGCATCGGCCGCTTTCAGATCCAGCCAGAGGGAAAGCCCCAGGCCGGCAAGAACGCCGCCTGAGAGGATCACGTCGCCGGCCATATTTTTCCCGTTGGCCCTGAGCATGGCAGAATCGGCTTTTTTGCCGAATTGATACTGGCTCCAGGCCAGAAGGGCCTTGCCGGCGATTGAAATCAGGGCCGCCGCCAGAGCCAGGGGGGAAGGAACCTCAAGGGAGCTTCCCGACAGGAGCTTCATGACCGAGTTGAGGATGAGCTGGGCTCCCGCGAAGAAGAGGAGGCAGCCCAATACCGCGGTGGCTATGGTCTCGGCCCGGCCGTGGCCCCAGGGGTGCTCTTTGTCGGCGGGCCGGGATATGACCCGGGCCACCATGAGGGACATGACCGCGATGAGCACGTCCACCGAGGAGTCGATTCCGTCCCCTACCACCGCGAGGCTCCCGGCTTTTAAGCCTATGCCGATTTTGACGCAGACCAGGAAGGCGTTCCCCAGAAGGGCGGTAACGGAAGCCAGGCGAATCAAGGCGGCCTTTTGACAAAGATCGATTTTATCCATGATATTAATATATCACAGGATACTATCAGGTGTTAGTCGAAATTCAGTCGGGTAGAACCGGGAAGTTACCTCCCCGGAACCCCCGCAGACCCGGACGCGCCCAATTAAGGCATCCGGTTCCTCTGGAAAAAGATTCGCTTGAGCGGTAGGAATGGACAATTCCCGGGTTAGGCAGCGGGTAATCCTTGAAATACGCCGCAAATTGGTCCCATCTCCGGCTCGTCCGGTCAGACCGGCGGTTGAGCCGCTTGAACCATATCCGCTGTACCACCTGGAAGAACACGGCAATGCTTCTAAAGTTGAGCCGGATACCGTATAGTACGCATAGTGTCCCCTCAGTTTGGCTGAGAGCATCTCATGTTGTTCTTTCCTTGATAGATGTCTGAACGCTCTGCACCGTTGCAGCGCCCGGTTAAGCCGTTTTACGCCCGATTATCCAGCGGTTTTTCCTTGACTTTATCCAAAAGCGTTTAAAGCCCGGAAAGGTGAAACCGCCGTTCCCCTTCCGCCGGTTCCCGGTTGGTGCGGTGCAATCTACGAGTTTCGTTTTCTCCGGGTATATCGTTAGTCCGTATTTCTCGAACCGGAGGGCTCAAACCTTCATGATCCGGCCGGCTTCTATCCCGCCGCCGGCGGCTTTATTCCTTCGGAAGCACTGAGTTCTCGCAGACCTTCGGTCTGAACGTTCCCGTACAATGCCGCGCCGCCGCATGGTGGCGCATACAATCCTACTTCTCATTGCCAGACCCGTAGGGTCTGATGACCTCCCGTACCTTTACCCTGTTCGCGGACCGTAGGTCCGATGGCCCCGGCTGAGGCGGACGCGCTTGACTGCCGCTTGTCCGCTGCTGCTCCCGCCTTACCCGCGGCGAAAACCTCCGGCGATACTATGCTTTTCGAGGCTCTACAGCACGGCGCGGAAACTTCGTTTCCGATTGCACCCGCTGTCTTCGGACCAAAGGTCCGCCGCTTCACAAACCGCGGACCGAAGGTCCGAAGCCGCCAAGGCCCGTGCATCGGACCTCTGGTCCGCTCGAACCTTCGGTTCGCCGCTTCCGGTGGGCTGCCAGCCCTTCCCGAATGAGGTGCATTGGATTTCTCCTCTGGTCTCATTAGGTTATGCTGAAAGATTTCTCCTATTTCCTCCTTTCCCGAGCTTTCGTGTCGCAATGGTTGTTTTTCTTTTCGTGCATTTCGTGTTTTTCGTGGTTAAAGTAAAACCGCTGTTCCTGAGCAAACCCTTGACAAATTCCCATGACTTTAACTATACTGTAGCTAGTACAGTATAGTTAAAGAGCGGAGATGAAATACCAGTTTGGCGGAAAGATCCGGGCGGTTCGGGAGCGGCGGGCTCTGACGCTCCGGGAAGTGGCGGAAAAAGCGGGTGTCAGCGAAAGCCTCGTTTCCCAGATTGAGCGGGACAAGGTTTCACCGGCCATAGACACCCTCATGGCCCTGGCGGATGCCCTGGATCTGGATTTGGACTACCTCTTTTCGGGCCTGAAGCGGGAAAGGCCGGTCAAGGTGACAAGAAGGAAGGAGCGCAGTTC
>JAISRW010000128.1 GCA_031273405.1 Treponema sp. | reverse complement strand
GGCTTCCAGATGAGCGGGGAAGTGGACGACAGAACGGCCGTCTCTATCGGTAAATTTTCCGGGGCGGATATAGTCGTAACCGGAAGGGTGGACGGCGAGGGCGATTTGCGCAGGCTGCGGCTGCGTGCGTTGAACACCCAAACGGCGCAGGTTGTCGGATCGGCCTCTGAACGCATGTAGCGGCGTTGACCGGGCCAGGCCGTCTGAAAACTCAGTGATTGTTGTATATATAGAGCCTGTCCCAAAACTAATTAACTGCGCGCTAAAAGCGCACGGTTTTGGGACAGGCTCTTGGAAAAAGCGGCTTGAGGCCCGCTTTTTCCCCAAAAATTTAAGGTTGCTTTCCCAAAACTGAAGTTTTGGGAAACCCTCTACTATATATTTTATACCCATTTTATATGTATAACCGCCACAACAAATTCAAAGTTTTTTTGCCCCCATTTTACGACCACCGTGCGCCGTCCATGGCGTACGGCGTGGAATAACTGCTCACGGGAATCTCTCATATGGCACTGTCAGGTATCTCTTCTTAAAAATAGGTCTTATAGAGAACCGCGAGGACAATAACCAAGACAGTCAATACTGCCCAATAAATGATGTACCCCGTATTCATGTCCAACACGATCCTTTTTTTTGTATTCTGTAACAGCGCCGGTTATTGCCGCGGTGATTTCAGGTTTTACCGTACCGCTTGCATTTTTCGGCGTTCTATTGCTTTGCGGATACACATCCTTGTCCCAGCCCATCTTGTGAACCAATTTACCAACCACATTGACACAGATGATCATAAGCCACAAAAAGAGAAAAACAACCGTCATACCAAGCAGGGTTAAAACTGCACTTTGTTGCAGCATTTCAAGAATAGTCATTTTCGTTCCTCCATTTGCTTCTAGTTGAAGCGGGACAGCATGGCATGAATCTCCTCCACGCTCTTTGCCGTCCGTATAGAGGTAAGCGCCTCGGAATTACACAACTCCATCACACGGCTTAAGACGTGTAAATGTTTTTCACGGCAGTGTTCGCCCATTACCATCAGAAACAGGATATGAACAGGCTGGTTATCAAGGGAATGATAGTCATCAATGCCGGTTTTCGAAATGCCGATGGCGCCGATAATATCATTCATTCCCGAACAACATCCGTGGGGTATGGCAACACCTGACCCAATGCCGGTTCCCATTTTACTTTCCCGTTCCTGTATAACATTCAGCATGATGTTCTGATCATATTCGGGATGAACAACGGCTATTGCCGCAACAAGTTCTGTTAAAACATCGGCTTTTATTTTACCGGTAAGGTTAAGCACAATCGACTGCTCATGGAAAATGTCACTTAACAACACGGTCCCTCCTCTCCTTTCTGTCCTCAATAAACATTTCAATGGGTACAACAAAAAGGCCGATAATACCGCATACTCCTAATCCAACGGCAAGTATTTGCTGGAATGCCTGATAAACAATGGATGGGGATTGTTTGATTGTCCCCACTACAATACCCACAACGAACACCGCTGCCAATGTGGTTCCAAAAAGTTTCCAGAAAATTTTCCAAGCTTGTTTCATAAATATACTCCTGTCTTTTATGCACACATACGGGTGTGCTTGATTGCGAGAAAATGTTAAAAAGAAAAAATGGGAAAAGACAGCGAGTATCAGATTCGGAGTTTCAAAAGGATGGCGTTTTTTATACGCAGGTGATGTGTACCTTCATTGTTTTTTATAGCATGTTGAAAGGAAAGGGCTTTGTCGTTCTGCATTGCCACAGGCATAATTGTACGCAGGAAAGCGCCCCGCAAGGGCGAAGGCAAATCTCCTTTGCCTCTGCCGATAAACGTTATGTTTGCGGCCAAAAAGTCATAGTCCAGGGATTCGAAAAAACTGTCTGTAAGGGGTTTATCGTCCCGCAGTTGGGTGCTGTGGAAGGGTTCTAGCGAAGAAAACGTAAAAATGCCTATCATGGCGATAACCATATATACCACCAGAATGAGACAAGGCCGCTTTTTACCCCACGATAAAACCATGGAAACGGTCTAACATGGCTCAAGATTTTAGTCAAGAGGGAGGGGCAGCGCAACAGGAATTTTACTTTTAAGCAATGCAACCGCTAAAAGCACGGAAAGACGCGGAAAAGGAAAGTACACTACTTTCAAGTACCGCGAAAATACCCAAATTTGAAGCAATTTGTAACTATTCAGCCGCCTGCGGGGGTAGCGAAAACCGGCGGAATGGAGGGGCTTTTGGCTAAGGGACTTTAGCCCCAAGGGGCTTGCCCCTCAATGCGCCGATTGGGAGCGCAAGGAAGCCAAATCGAACCTCCGGTTCGCAGGCCTTTGGATACAAAAACGTATGCGGCTGCGAACCGACGGTTCGTCAGACCTACGGTCTGCTTCGACGTGGCGGTTAAAAATTCCTTCAATTTCGGTGATTCCTCAAACCTTGAAAGTAAGTGCTGTTGCCCTGCCTTTTTTCTCAAAACTTGTTGCGTAAATGCCCGGGCCGTGCTAAAATTAGGCGGTTATGCTGGGGCGCGGTGCTTTTAGAGGCGGGCCGGGGACAGCCTATAGGGGGAAGGGGTGCATACGCGGAAGGTTTTGGCTGTTAAAGAAGAGATCTCGTCGTATCTGTTTCTCCTGCCCTGGCTCCTGGGGTTTTTCGTCCTCACCCTGTATCCCATGGTCTATTCGTTGTATCTTTCTTTTACAGAGTACAATATCTTGCAGCCCCCCAAATGGGTGGGGATGCGGAACCTCTTTGTCATGTTTGCCGGTAGTCCTGAGTATCCTCGGGACGAGCGTTTTCTCAATTCCCTTTTTGTAACCCTGCGTTTCGTGTTTATTTCCGTGCCCCTCAAGCTGGCCTTCGCCTTGGCGGTGGCCATGGTGATGAACCGGAAGCTCAGGCTCATCCCCTTTTACCGGACCGTCTACTACATCCCCACCCTCCTGGGCGGTTCGGTGGCCATTGCGGTGCTGTGGCGGCGGCTCTTCGCCGGGGACGGCGCCGTCAACGCCATCATCAGGATAATAACCGGGGGCGCCGCCGACCCGCCCTCCTGGATTTCAAACCCCTCCTTCGCCATCTATACCCTGATACTCCTGGCGGTGTGGCAGTTCGGCTCCCCCATGATCATCTTCCTGGCGGGGCTCAAGCAGATCCCCCAGGAATACTACGAGGCCGCCGGCGTGGACGGCGCGGGGAAGATCAGGCAGTTCTTTGCCATCACCCTGCCGAGCCTTTCGCCGATTATTTTCTTCAATCTGGTGATGCAGATGATAAGCGCCTTCCAGTCCTTCACCCAGGCATTCATCATTTCGGGGGGCAACGGCGGCCCGGTGGATTCCACGATGTTCTACAGCCTCTACCTGTATCTGCGGGGCTTCGCCCATTCCCAGATGGGCTACGCCGCGGCCATGGCCTGGGTCCTCCTCCTCATCATCGCGGTCCTGACGCTCCTGACCTTCAGGGGCTCCAATTCCCTGGTGAGCTACGGAGGGGGAGAATGAAAGGGCAGAGCCTTGCCAGGCAGCTGGTTAAATCCGGTGTTTCAAATCTTGTCATCATCGCCCTGGGTTTCGTCATGCTCTACCCGGTGGTCTGGCTCCTTGCCTCCTCGTTTAAGGAAGGCTCCCAGATATTCAGCGATCCCAGCCTTCTGCCCAAGACCTGGACCCTGCAAAACTACGTCAACGGCTGGGAGGGCATCGGCATAGTCCCCTTCAGGGCCTTCTTTGTCAATTCCTTTATCATCTGCGGCCTCTGCGTCGCGGCGAACGTGGTCTTCTGCTCCCTCACGGCCTACGCCTTCGCCCGCCTGCGTTTTAAGGGGAAGAAGCTCTGGTTCGCCGTGATGATTCTGACCATGATGCTGCCGGGCCACGTAACGACGATTCCCCGGTATATCATCTTCCGCTCCTTCGGCTGGATTAACACCTTCCTGCCCTTTATCGCGCCCAAGCTTTTTGCCACCGACGCCTTCTTCGTGTTCCTCCTGGTGCAGTTTATCCGCAGCCTGCCCAAGGACATGGACGAATCGGCCCGCATCGACGGGTGCGGGAAGCTCGGCATTTACCTGCGGATCATCATGCCCCTGAGCGTGCCGGCCCTGATCACCACCGTGCTTTTCACCTTCCTCTGGACCTGGGACGACTTCTTTAACCAGATGCTCTATCTCAATTCGCCTGAAAAATACACCGTCCCCATGGGGCTGCGGCTCTTTCTGGATTCTTCCGGGGTCTCCTCCTGGGGGTCCATGTTCGCCATGTCGGCGCTGTCGCTGGTTCCCTGCTTTATTCTCTTTTTCTCCCTCCAGAAGTACTTTGTCCAGGGAGTCGCCACTACGGGTATCAAGGGGTAGCTTGCCCTTTAAATATTTTTACGGAGGTACACTATGAAAAAAATTATGTTTCTTTTGGCCGCCCTCGCCCTATGCGGCGCGGCGGTCTTTGCCGGAGGAGGCCAGGGCGGAGCGGCCCCTGCCGCCGGTCCCGCCGCGATTCGCTGGTCTTTCTGGGGCGGCGAGGCCCGGATCAAGAACACCCAGCTTGCCATTGACAAGTTTACCGAGAGTACGGGGATCATCGTGGCGGCGGAACCCGCGCCGGGCACGGGGGATCACTTCAACAAATTCAAGACCCAGTTCGCCGGGGGCAGCGCGGCGGACATTATCCAGCTTGGGGGCGACTTTTCCAACCTCCAGGTCGGCGACGACGTGGGTTCGGTCCTCCTCCCCCTGGACAGCTACGTGAAAAGCGGCGTCATTGACATCTCCAAGGTTGACGCTTCGGCCGTTGCCTCGGGTACGGTGAACGGCGTCCTCTACGCCCTCCCCCTGGCCGCCAATATGCCGGGCATACTCTACAA
>JAISRW010000264.1 GCA_031273405.1 Treponema sp. | reverse complement strand
TTTATTGAGCTTTACCATGAGCTCCAGAATTTCCCGGCCTATCTTGGAATCCAGGTTTGCCGTGGGTTCGTCCGCCAGGATGAGGGCGGGTTTCTTTACCAAGGCCCGGGCGATGGCTACCCGCTGCTGCTGGCCGCCGCTCATTTCCTTGGGCCGCCGCTTCTCCATCCCCTCAAGGCCCACCTCCGCAAGCGCCCGCCGGACCCGCTCCCGGGTCTCGTTTTTGTCCGTCCCCAACAGGGTAAGCGGGAAAGCAATGTTTTCCTCCGCGGACAGGACCGGGATGAGGTTATAGGCCTGAAAGATGAAGCCGATACTGTGCCGGCGGAGCAGGGCAAGCTGTTTTTTCGAGAGCTTCGCCACGTCCCGGCCGCCGATGCTGAGGGACCCCGCCGAAAGGGTGTCCAGGCAGCCCGCCAGGTGCAGGAAGGTTGACTTCCCGCTCCCGGAAGGCCCGGCGACAGCGGCGAACTCCCCGCCCCCGAAACTCACCGTGACTCCCCGCAGGGCATGGACGGTCTGGCCGTTCAAGCCGTAGTCCTTCACCGCGTTTACTGCTGCTACTACTGTCATGTATACCTCCAAATTGTACTATACATCTAGTACAATATATACAGACTAGTACAATGTGTCAAGAAGAATTATCAAAAATATTCCGCTTTGTCCCCGGACCCTGCGGCGCCGACGTACACGTACGTATTGACATTTTTAGCATTTTCGTTATATACTTGCCGGGATTTTAATATACTTCGGTAAGGGGAAGAGCTATGGATTGGATACTTTGGATAATCCTCCCTCTTGCCGGGTTAACCTTAGGCTGGACTATTAGACGACTTTATGCCAAATTCCAACTTACGGCGATGGAACAACGCGCCGAACGTATTAGACAGGATGCGATAAAGGAAGCTGAAGCAAAAAAGAAGGAGATACTTCTTGAAGCAAAAGAACAAGTTATCCGTGAACGAAACCAGCAGGAGAGGGAGACTCGGGAACGTAGGGCCGAACTGCAGCGATATGAGCGCCGCGTCTTACAAAAAGAAGAGAGTATAGATAAAAAAAACGCCCAGATTGAGCGGACCGAACTGGCCTTGGCCGAAAAAGAGAAGGCCTTTAAGGAAAGAGAAAGCGCCCTTGATCAGGAAGAGGAACGCTACCGGGCGGAACTAGAGAGAATTTCAGGCTTAAGCGCCGAGCAAGCCAAGGCGCTTATCATTCAGGACCTCGAAAACGAGGCCAAACATGACGCCCAGACCCTGATCAACAAGATTGAGCAGGAAGCGAACATGGCGGGGGAGAAGAAGGCCAGGGACATACTGGTTACAACGATTCAGCGGGTTGCCGCGGAAATCACCGGCGAGGTTACGGTCGCCACGGTGGCCTTGCCCAACGACGAGATGAAGGGCCGGATCATAGGCAGGGAGGGGCGGAATATCCGCACCCTGGAAACCCTGACGGGGGTGGACATCATCATTGACGATACCCCGGAAGCGGTGGTCATTTCCTGCTTCGACCCGGTGCGCCGCGAAATCGCTAAAGTCAGCCTGGAACGGCTCATCATTGACGGCCGCATTCATCCTGCCAGGATCGAGGAAATCGTTACCAAAGTAACCAAGGATATTTCCCAGAAGATCTTTGAGGAAGGGGAAAAGGTCCTTTTTGACCTGGGGATTCACAACATCAAACAGGACGCCATCCGCGCCCTGGGGCGGCTCTATTTCCGTACCAGCTACGGGCAGAACGTGCTCTACCATTCCAGGGAGGTGGCGATCATCGCCGGCATCCTGGCGGCCGAAATAGGGGTCAACCGGGAACTGGCCAAGCGGGCGGCCCTGCTCCACGACATAGGCAAAGGGGTGGAATCGGATTCCGACCTGAATCACGCCGAAATCGGCATGGATATGGCCCGGAAAATGGGGGAAGATCCCAGGATCATCAACGCCATCGGGAGCCACCACAACGACATGGAGCCTTCCTGCATTGAATCGGTGCTGGTGCAGATTGCCGACGCGATTTCCGCCGCCCGGCCCGGCGCCCGGCGCGAAACCCTGGACAACTATATCAAGCGGCTGGAAAATCTCGAGAATATTGCCGTCGGTTTCGGCGGGGTGGACAAGGCCTACGCCATCCAGGCCGGACGGGAACTGCGAATCATCGTCAACAGCGATTCGGTTAACGACGAGCAGTCCAAGGATCTTGCCAAGGGGATAGCCAGAAAGATCGAAAACGACCTCCGCTATCCCGGCCGTATACGGGTGACGATCATCCGCGAAACCCGTATAACCGAGTATGCCCGCTGACCCGAAAAGGGATGCCGGAGGGGCGGCCGCTATTCCGCTAACCGGTAGTCAGGGCCGGTTAACGAAAATGTATCCCTGATTCCCGGGGTGAGCCTGACGCTCAGATCCTCAAATATGAAGATGCCCCCCGCCCCGGGAACGGTCTCGATGAGGCGCCGGCCTCTTTCCCAGCCCAGGGCGAAGGCGGCGGTGGAAAGGGCGTCGGCGGCGGTTGAGGAACCGGCGGCAACGGTAACCGAAAGGAGCCCCGTTTCCGCCGGCCCGCCGGTTTCGGTGGAGAGGATGTGGTGATAGCGCCGGCCGTCTTCTTCAAAATAGCGCTCGTAAACCCCGGAAGTGACCACGCTTTTATTGTTCAGCTCCAGAACGCCGATGTAAGCGCCCCGGTGTTCTCCGGGGTCTTGGACGCCGATGCGCCAGGGTCTCCCCCGCTCCCGTTCGCCGTAGGCAAAGATATTCCCCCCCAGGTCGATGATCCCCCGCCTGATTCCTCTCCGCGCAAGGAGCTTGACTGCCTCGTCGGCGGCATAGCCTTTGGCGGCGGCCCCCAGATCCAGGGCCATTCCCCGGCGCTTGAGGAAAACGGTTCCCCCGGCTTCGTCTATCTCGATATCCCTGTAGTCAACCAGGGCAAGGGCCTGCCCGATTTCCCCGCCCGAGGGGACCCGGGGGGCGTCCGTTCCTATGCCCCAGAGTTTCACCAGGGGCCCCACCGAGGGGTCGAAGGCGCCTCCGCTCAGTTCGGCGTAATAAAGGGCCTGCTTGAGGAGATCGATAAGCTCCGGCCTTACCGGGACCCTTTCTTTGCCGGCGCCCCGGTTGACCCGGTCCAGATCCGTGCCTTCCCGGTTGGCGCTGAGTATGTCTTCCAGTTCCCCTAGGCGCTCAAAAACAGCGCGGTACAGATCCCGGCTTCCCTGTCCGTAGAGGTCGACGGTGCAGAGGGTTCCCAGAACAAACGCGCTTTCAGGCCCGCCGCCCCTGGGACAGCCTGAAAACAGGAGCGGCAAAAACAGGATAAGAGCGGAAAATAGCTTCATGATAGTCATAGTATCATACAGACGGGGGGATTTCAAAATCCCCGCCGGCCCGGATTCCGCCGGGGATGCCGCCGCACGGTCTGCTTTGGGTCTTGCAATCGGGGCCGCAGAGGCGCCGCTACTGGCAAAACCGCTGTTATCGAGTATTATTCATGATATGGCTGATGACAACGACGACATAACAGGCAGAAAGATCTTTTTTCTCTATCCTTCGGCGCTTATTCAAAACCAGATTGTTTCGGAGTTGGTTCAGCAGGAATTCGAAGTCTATACCGTCAAGGATCATATCAAGCTGAGGCGGGTTCTGAAAACCTACTCCGATTCCATCGTTTTCGCGAACATAAACGACGGAATGGGCGAAGCGGAATGGGAGGCCTGGATCGCCGGGGTTATGGAGAAGCCGGAAACAGCGGGGGTGGATATAGGCGTCATCTGTTCAAAGGATAACGAAGACCTGCACAAGAAGTATCTCGACCGGATGAACATCCGGTGCGGCTGTACGGCCTTAAAACCGGATCTTAACCTGGCGGTCAAGCAGATCTTGGAGATCCTGAAAGCCGCCGGCGCCAAAGGCCGGCGTAAATACATCCGGGCGGCCGCAGACCAGAGAACCACGACAACGGTAAACGTTCCCCTCAATGGGACCTTTATAAACGGGACCATCAAGGATATCAGCACCGCCGGGTTTTCCTGCGCCTTTGAGGACGATCCGGGGCTTGCCAAAAACAGCCTCTTCCAGAACATTCAGATTAAGCTCCAGACCATGCTCCTCAAGGCCGAGGGGGTTGTCTTCGGTTTCCGCACAGAGGGGGAAACCAGGATCTATGTGATATTGTTTACCCAGCGCGTCGATCCTGTTATGAAAACCCGGATACGGACATTTATCCAGTCCAGCCTCCAGTCAAAAATGGACGCCGAATTGCAAGCATAACCCGCCGGTTAAAACACGCGCCAACAGAGGCAGCCGCGGACCGCGAACCGCGAACCGCGAACCTTTGGTTCGATGGTTCGACGGGAAAGCCTCTACTTTAGCTCCTTTAACAGCACCCAGGTTGCGCCGCCTCCTCCTTCGGCGGCGGAACCGCGGCCGCTTTCTCCGGCAAAGGGACAGGCTTCGATAAATTTCCGGGAAACCTTTGACAGCACCGCTTCCCCCGCGGAATGGATGCCCTTGCCGTGAATGATCAGGAGTTTCTCGCAATTCCCAAGGCGGCTGTTCTCGAAAAACCTTTCCAGGGCCGCCCAGGCTTCGTCCTGAGTAAGTCCGTGGAGATCGATGACCGCGTCGGGTTTTTTGTGGAGGAGGCGGCGGCGGCGTCCGCCGGTGCAGGGGCGGCTTTCCCCCTCTTCGGCGTCCTTGTCGTAGACCCCGTTCCGCATGAGCCAGGCGTCAAGAGGATTGCGTTTTTCGACAGCCTGAACCCCAGGCCGGGCCGCCCCCTTCTTTCCGGCGGTTTTGGCGGTTTGCCTGTCCCATTCGTCCAGTATATCTCCGAAATTCATGTCTAATCTTGATCTAATACCTGATTACCGAAGCGGCAGGAACCCAGCCGGCCCTGCCGTCCGCGGATTCAACATATACCCATTCCCCACGAGAAGCTCCAATGGTTACCGGCTGGCCTTCGCTAAAAAGAGCGCTTACCGCCCCTTGCTTTTCCGGCACCCTGTAAACGGAAGTTTTTTCCAGCACCGCCTTGCCGGCGCCCCCCGGTAGTTCCGCAAGAAGACGGACGGCGGAGGCCGCGGCGGCGATGCAGATCAGGGCGATAAAAATCGCTCTTGTTTTATAACCACTGGTTTTCCCCGAAGTTACGGCGGAAAAACCGGCGGAAAAACGCCGCCGGAGCAGCAGGACGGCGGCAATAACGCAGAGGGGGAGGCCGAGCCAGAGAAAGACCGGAACATTCCGGGGCCGCCACGTTTCGTCCGCCGTGAGGCTGAGCCCGAGGCGTTGTTCCATTTTACGGCGGAGGGCGGCCAATGCGGGCCCGGCCCAGCTCTCCCTTTCCTTCCTCCGAATCTCCGCCAGGGCCCGCGCCCGGCCGCCTTCTTCCCAGCAGCGCCGCACCTCCGAAACGATCCGCCCGTATTCAGCCCTGAATAAGGGGAAGACCCTGCCGCCGGTTTCGGGAAAGGGGCCCGGTTCCCTGCCGCCGTCCCCTGAACCCGGGCCGGTGGTTTCGGCAGGGGCGGCTTCGGCAGGGGCGGCGCTCTTTGGGGGGGCGGCCGCTTCCGGCCTTACCCGGAGGGAGAGAGAGGGCACCTGGAGGCTCAGGCCTTCCCACTGAAAGGAGAAGGACTCAAGGACCACGGCGCCTTCTTCCAGGGGGATGATGCTTAAGGGATAGATGAATTCCCCTCCCGAAAGGACGGGGGAGAGCTCCTCAAGGACGGCGTTGAGAGGCGCCTTCCCCTTGAAGATGTCCCTGGGCGCCTGCCTTTTGGGATCCCAGCCGGCCAGGGCCAGCCTGAGTTCGCCGGCTTCCCCGGCGGTGAAGGGGGATGCCGGTCTTTCCCAGCGGAAGACCGGGGTGTAGCGCGGCGCCGCCCCTGCCTCGTCCCGGAAGCGGACGCTTATTTCCCTGGTGGCGGCCCTTCTGCCGCCCGCCGCGGCCTCAAAAGGCGCCAGGGTGATTTCTCCCGCCTCCCGGGGGGTAAAGAGAAATTCCACGGCGGTCCAGCGGACCGGATGGGGAGGGGGGCCCGCCTCATCGCTCCTGCCGGGCTTTGTCAGGAGCCTCAATTCGGTACGGACCCTTTCCAGGACAAGGGAGGAGGGGAAGCGGGGCGGCCTGACGCTTACTTCCTGGGGAACCGGATGTTCCACCAGTATGGTCACCGTCCAGGTTCCGCCTGTTACGGGATTTTCCGGGGAGCTCAGGACGGAGATCGCGAGTTCCTTCCCCTTCCCCCCGGCCGCCCCGGTCTGGGGGAACCCGTTAAAGAGGGGAAGGAACAAGAGAAAGCCTAACAAGACGGCGGGACTGAAGAGCCTGCGGCGCAGCCGGAATATAGGTATGTATAGCAATCTAAGGCGGCTTTCCCAAAAACCGACGTTTTGGGAAAGCCTCAATAAAATAGTAATCAAGATTCCCCCTCAGGCAGGTCCGCTAAAAAGGGGCGGAGAGCGGACTATACGCCCGCCCGCCGCCCCCCCAAAAAAAAATCCCCGTTTACCTTACAAACTGCTGGACAGCCGCTATGTAATGGCCGCCAGGACCTTGGAACTTACCCTGTCAAGAGCCGCCATGTCCTGAGGAGGAATTGCAATTCCTAGGGCGTTAATATTTTCCAGAAGATGCTTTTCGCTCTGAGTGCCTACCAGGGCGGACGTGAGCCCTTCTTTGTGCAAAAGCCAGGCGATGGCAAGCTGGGAGATGGTTATACCAAGCGATTCCGCAATCCCCTTCATCAGATCCAGCAGTTCCTTTTCTTTTTCCAGGTGGTCCGGCAAAAAAAGCCGCCGGGGAGCGCGGAAATCCGTTTCTTTGAGTTTAACGCCGCCGAAATGAAAGGCGCCGGTCAAAATCCCCTTGGCTATTGAAGAATAGCTCATCACGCTGATAGCGTGCTTTTTGCACAGAGCCAGCGTTTCCCCCTCAATGTCCCGCTGCAGGAGGCTGTACTCAGGCTGGATTGCCTCCACCCGTCCTATCTTTAAAGCCTCCTCCAGGAGGGCGGCCGAAAAATTCGAGACCCCGATAAACCGGATAAGCCCTTCCTTTTGGAGCTTGAGCATTTCCGACATAGTCTCTTCCAGGGGAATATCGTTATTGGGCCAGTGAATATAGTACAGGTCCGCATAATCCGTACCCAGCCGCTTCAAACTGGCGGTGACGGATTTACGCACATCCGCCGCCCGCAGGTTTTTCGGCGAAACCTTGGTCGCTACAAAGCAATCCTTCCGTCTGCCCTCCAGGGCCCTGCCGAGGACTTCTTCCGAATGGCCGCCGCCGTAACCTTCGGCGGTATCAAAGCTGGTAACGCCGCGATCCAGGGCGGTATGAATCGCCTTGATATTCGCTTCGTCGCCGCTAAACTCCCACTGGGCGCCGCCCATTTCCCAGCAGCCGAAGGTGATTCTGGAAACCGTGCTGTCCGTCTTGCCTAGATTGATATATTCCATATTTACGCTCCCTTTTGCGGTTATTCCGTTATTTTAAACGATAAGAAACAAAAGTGATAGCCGGCCGGGGCTTACCATAACGGTTTGAAAGCTGAAACCCCCGCCCCCGAACCTTAAATCGTTATCCTCTAACCTTAAACTCCCGCCCTCTAACGTTAAATCATTATCCTCTAACCTTAAATTCCCGCGCTTTAACCTTAAATCATTATCCTCTAACCTTAAATTCCCGTCCTTTAACCTTAAATTTTTTTCCTTTAACGTTAAATTCCCGCCCTCTAACGTTAAATCATTATCCTCTAACCTTAAACTTCCGTCCTCTAACCTTAAATTTTTTTCCTTTAACGTTAAATTCCCGCCCCCGAACCTTACCCCCCCCCTCGCGGCTCGTCGCGGAACCGATCCGTTCCAAGCCGGAATTAACCAATTCCAAGCCGGAATGGATCCATTTGGAGTTGAAATGGATCCATTTGAAGACGGAATGAATTCATTTGGAGTTGAAATGAATTCATTTGGAGTTGAAATGAATTCATTTGGAGTTGAAATGGATCCATTTGGACTTGGAATGAATTCATTTGGAGTTGAAATGGATCCATTTGGACTTGGAATGAATTCATTTGGAGTTGGAATGAATTCATTTGGAGTTGAAATGGATCCATTTGGACTTGGAATGAGTTCATTTGGACTTGGAATGAGTTCATTTGGACTTGGAATGAGTTCATTTGGACTTGGAATGAATTCATTTGGACTTGGAATGAGTTCATTTGGACTTGGAATGAGTTCATTTGGA
>JAISRW010000188.1 GCA_031273405.1 Treponema sp. | reverse complement strand
CAAAAATAGAAACCACAAGGGAGCACAAAGGCGAAGAAGGAAAGTTAATTCTCCCCCCGCATTGCGGGTTCGTCATTGTGTTTTTTGTAACATGACTTCGCGCAGAGCGGAGTTAATCCTGCTTTGATACCCCTTCCCATATCCTTTAAACCAGGCAAGTACATCAGCATCAAGGCGGATCTGTACGGCTTTTTTAACCGGCTTAAAGTATTCAGGATATTTCGGCTTCATACGTTGTAACTGCTCATCGGTTAATTCAGGACAATCAGAAATATCGTTGTCCTTAAATGCCTGTATTTCGGCAATTCGTTCAGGCGTTAATTTTTTTGAGCTTTTCATAATATTTTGTCTCCTCTCTTGGTCTGGCTTTTCGTGCGGAATAGATCCTGGTTCTTTCCCCACGTTCTGTATAACAGACATATAAAATCAGAATCCCTTGTAACATTCCAATTCCCCGGTTTCTATCTTCGTCCTCAGTAGAATGGGAATCATCAAAATATTCAATCATGTTGGGTCGTCAAAAACAGGTAGAATTTCTTCAAAGGCTAACCCATGTTTAGCGAAATTCGTTACGGCCTTTTCTTCATCCCACTCAAAATGCCCATTTTCACTTATTATTGTTCTTCCCATTGGCTTCTTCTCTACATAAATGTATACACAATTTGTCTCTGTTGTCTACGGAGACGGCGCATAGGTACCATGCATGCTTTCCGTGAGGTTCGTGGTTATCATCCCCTCCCTCCCGCATTGCGCCTCTTGGGGATTTGGTTTATGATAATACCATGGTTGAGAAGCGCTTTACCGTTTTGGATCTCATCGATATCGATTTGAAAGAGCACAATTCCCTCAATCTCCGCTGCATAGGCGGGCGGAAAGGCCTGTCCAGGGAAATCAGCGTTCCCGACCTTAACAGGCCCATGGGGGCCATTCTCGGGTTCTACGAAGAATTTGCCTACCAGCGGATTCAGCTCATAGGCCGGGGCGAAGCGGCGGGGCTCAAGAAGCTGGGGGACGAAAAAAATTACGACAACCTCAAACGGATGTTTTCCTATCCCATCCCTTGCTGCATCTTGACCCACAACCTGGAACCGGACGAAAACTTTTTTCGGGAAGCCGAAGGCGCCCAATGCCCCCTGCTGCAAACGGATCTTTCTTCCTCCGAGTTCAGTTCCCGGCTCATGCGCATCCTGTCGGATATATTCGCCCCCCGGCAGAGCACCCACGGAGTCCTGGTAGAAGTCTACGGCCACGGCATCCTCATCCTGGGGGATTCGGGGGTTGGCAAGAGCGAGACCGCCCTGGAGCTTATCAAGCTGGGGCACCGCCTGGTGGCCGACGACGTGGTGGACATACGCTGCGTTTCCGGCAACATCCTCATCGGAACCGGGGCGAACAAGATAATCGCCCACCACATGGAAATCAGGGGACTGGGGATCATCAACGTGACCCACCTCTTCGGCGTGGGGGCCATCAGGGACCGGAAGCAGATACAGTTGGTAGTCAAGCTTGAGGCCTGGGATTCGTCCAAAAACTACGACAGGATCGGCATGGAGGAACAGTACATGGAGATCCTGGGGGTAAAGGTCCCTACCCTGGAAATCCCCGTAAAACCCGGCCGGAATATCCCCGTCATCATCGAAACCGCCGCCATGAACGAACGGCTCAAAAAGATGGGATACAATTCGGCCAGGGAGTTTAACCAGAATATTCTTAAATGGATAGAAAGCGACACCGCCAGGGCGGTTTATTTCGGGAGTGAGGACGTAATTTAAAGGAGAAGCGGCAAGTATGACCGAAAAAACAATAACCATTACCAACAGGGCCGGGATTCATGCCCGCCCGGCGGCGATGATTGTCCAGGCAACAAAAGATTTTTCGTCCTCTCTGTATTTTGAAAAAGACGGCGACAGGATTAACGCGAAATCTATCATGGGGATTTTGACCCTGGGAGCGTCCTACGGGACGGAATTGAAGATCATAGCCGAGGGAGAAAACAGGGACGATGAAACAAAGGCGGTGGAAACCCTGGTCCGCCTCTTTGAATCAAATTTCGATGAAGGCTGAGTTATGAAGACTTTAAGGACCAGGCCAAAATATTTTATTATAAATGTCCGGGCCCTGGTCCTCATCTATATATTCCTAGTGGTTCTGATAATCCTTTTTTCCCTCTCCTTCCTGCGGGAACTCCTTAAAGACGGGGCCGTCCCCGAGCCCTTAAGCATGGCGGCGTTTTTTACTATTCCTGCGGCATTGCTCATATTCCTGTTTTTTTCAGGCCCGGGCATGGCCCGGGACTTTTTTAGCAGCCGGCCGGGGGGCCGCTTCCGGGCCCGGCTCATGGCCTGCTTCATTATCGTCGTTATTCTGGCGGCGGCGCCGGTGATAGTTATAACAAGCCTCTCGGTGAACGAGTTGGTCCGGTTCTGGAAAACCATCGATGTGGACAGGGCCATGAAAACGGCCCAGGACTTTGCGACCGAAGCCTATTCCCTCAAGCTGGAAAAACTGGAAAGCCTTATCCGGGAAGAGCAGACGGCCCTGACCGGCGCCGGTTTTAGCGGGAGGGCCCTGCCCGGGGAAGCAGCGGCTCTCCAGGACTTCCGGATGATAGACGGCCGCTGGACGGAGACGGCTTTTACCGGGGACGGGGAAAGGAGGCTCGATACGCCCCCGGCTTTTAAGCAGGGCTTTGCCCCCCGGGAACTCCCCAGGGACAGGGACACCATACGGTACATCCTGCGCCCTGCCCCGGACGGGCTCAGAATCATAAGCGGGGATCTGGGGCGGGGTTTCGATGCCTCCCTGGAAATCATCGAGGACGAAAGGGCTCGGTTCAACATTATCGATTCTATACGGTTCAATATAAAGCGGCTCCTCGTCTTTTATCATGTGGTATTCTTTCTCCCCGCAATGCTCATGACCCTCATCATCGCCGTATCCTTCGTGCGGCGTATGGCCTGGCCCATAACCGAGCTTACCGAAGCGACCAAGCGGGTGGCGGAGGGGGATTTTTCCATCCGCATACTTCCCCGGCGGAAAGACGAGCTCGGGGTTTTGGTTAAATCCTTCAACGCCATGGTTCAGGACCTGGAGGAATCCCGTTCCGCCCTTATCAAGGCGGAAAAAATCTCCATCTGGCAGAACATGGCCCAGCAGCTTGCCCACGAGATAAAGAACCCCCTCACCCCCATACGGCTCTCGGCGGAACGGGTCCTGAGGCGCTGGCGGAAGGAACCGGAAAAGATCGGGGAAATCCTGGAAAGCTCCATGAAAGCGATCATTCAGGAAGTGGAAGGCCTTTCTACCCTGCTTAACGAATTCAGGACCTTGTCCAGGCCCATGGAGCCTTCAAGCTCCTCCACGAACATAAAGGAATTAATGGAAGAAACCATAGCCCCCTACCGGTCCTCCTATCCCGATGTACGCTTCGACACGGAATACACAGAGGGAGTGGTCCTCAAAATCGACAGGAGCCGCCTGTCCCAGGTTCTCACCAATCTCATCATCAACGGCATAGACGCCATGGCCGGCTCGGGGCTTATGGAGATCAGAACCGATCTTGTCAAAAAGGGGGAGAGCCGTTATTGTAGACTCAGCGTGAGGGATACGGGGAAAGGCATCTCCGGGCAGGACGGACGGCTCATTTTCACGCCCTATTATACCACAAAAGAATCCGGGACCGGCCTCGGACTTCCAATCGTAGAAAGAATCGTGAACGATCACGGCGGAACGATCTGGTTTAATTCGGCGGAAGGATTGGGGGCCACCTTTTTTATCGACCTGCCGGTGGAGGAGAATATTTTTTAATGCTCAGCGCCAGCATATTGATTATCGATGACGAGCCGGGAATCCGGCAGGCCCTTGCTTCCATTTTGGAAGACGAACGCTACAAGGTCCTCACCGCCGAGGATGCCTTGCGGGGGATCGAGATACTGGAGAGGGAAAGCGCCGTCGGCCTGGTTTTCCTGGACGTGCTCCTCCCGCGCATGGGAGGGCTGGACGCCCTTGGGCGCATACGCCGGGACTGGCCCCTTGTAGAGGTCGCCATGATTTCCGGTCACGCCAATGTGGATATGGCCGTGAGGGCCGTGAAGCTGGGGGCCTTCGATTTCCTGGAGAAACCTCTTGCCCTGGATAAGGTTTTAACGGTCTGCCGCAACGCCCTGACGGTACAGAAGCTGAAGGAAGAAAATCGGGCTCTCAAAAAAAACCTCCTCCCCCAGGAAGAGCTCGCCGGGGTTTCCCCGGAAATCGAAAACATCAGGGTCCTGATAAAGCAGGCCGCCGCCAGCGACGCCAGGATTCTCATCAGCGGCGAAAACGGCACGGGAAAAGAACTGGCGGCCAGGGCCATACACAGGCTCTCCGCCAGAGCGGACAGGCCCTTTGTGGAGGTCAACTGCGCGGCCATCCCCGACACCCTCATTGAGAGCGAATTGTTCGGCCACGAAAAGGGGGCCTTCACCGACGCCCTGTCCGCCAGGAAGGGTCGTTTCGAGACCGCTTCGGGCGGGACCCTGTTTCTGGACGAAATCGGGGATATGTCCCTGGCCGCCCAGGCCAAGGTGCTCCGGGCCATACAGGAGCAAAAAATCGAAAAACTGGGCGGTGAAAAGTCCCTCAGCGTGGATGTGCGGATCGTGGCGGCGAGCAACAAAAACCTGGAACAGGCCTGCGCCGAAGGCCGCTTCAGGCAAGACCTTTATTTCAGGCTGAATGTCATACCCATAAGGATGCCCTCCCTGCGGGAGCGCAAATCCGACATCCCCCTGCTGCTTTTCCGCTTCCTGGAGATTCTCGCCCCGGAAGGCTCGGGGGATTTTCTCAAAAAAATCGAATTTGACGAAGCCGCACTGGAAGCCCTCTGCGATTACGGCTGGCCGGGAAACGTAAGGGAGCTGAAAAATTTCGCCGAGAGGGTAGTGGTCATGCACCGGGAAGGCCGGATCACCAGGAAGCTGACGGAGGAATTCCTGAGACAAAAAGTCCCCGGCCAGGACGCCGGAAAAAGCGATCCCGGCGGCTCTGCCTTCCCCATAGAAAAGGCGCTGGGAAAAAACTACACCGAGGCTAAAGAATTTTTCGAAAAGTATTATTTGGAGTTCCAACTTTTTCAAAATCATGGTATAATATCCAAGACGGCGGAGGCTATCGGCATTTATCCAAGCAATCTCCATGCAAAACTCAAAAGATTTGGAATCGCTGTTCCTTCCGGTCCTTCCGGTTAAGGTCGGTCGGTTAAGGTAATGAAGAAAAACGAGAGCTTTTCCCAAAACTCGGTTAGTTGTGGGAAGGGTTTTTGAAAATAAAAATTTTTAAGGAAAAATCGATGAGAGAGCCAACCAAACGACAAGAGGAAGTGCTGACATTCATCGCGGGGTACATTCACGAACACACCTATCCACCGACCATACGGGAGATAGCGGAACATTTTACCATTTCAGTCAAGGGCGCCCATGATCATGTGACAGCTTTGAAGAAAAAGAAGCTCATCAAACAAGCGGACAAAAGGTCCAGGACCATGGAGCTCGTCGGGGATAAAGAGGCGGGGGGTGCGTTTGTGGAAGTACCCATTCTGGGAACCGTAGCCGCCGGCAAGCCCATCCTGGCGGAAGAAAACAAGGACGGTTCCATTAAGCTGGACAGGTCCATGCTCAGGAAGAACGAGGACTATTTCGCCCTCCGGGTGCGGGGGGACTCCATGGAGGAGGTCGGCATCATGGACGGGGATATCGCGGTGATTGAAAAACAGAACACGGTCAAAAACGGCGAAATCGCCGTGGTGATGCTGGACGAGGCGGCGACCCTCAAAACCTTTTACCGGGAAAGCGCCCGGATCAGACTGCAACCCGAGAACCCCAAGTATTCTCCGATCTATTGCAGCAAGGATGAGGATGTGCGGGTTTTGGGACGGGTGGTCCATGTTTTCCGGACCTATGAGACAGCCAGCTAGATGCAAAAAAACGCCTGCTGGCTGTTTCTGGGACCCGAGATAGGCGAAAAGCAAGACGCCGTTGACGCAATCAGGAAAAGCCTTTCCGCCGAAGCCGGGCCGGGGGGAAGTCCGGCAGAGGAGACCGTTTACTATGCTGGGGACACGCCGGTGGCGGACATGGTTTCGAGCCTGCGGAACGGCTCCCTCTTCGCCGACAGGCGTATATTCTTCATCAAGAACGCCGAGGCCATCAAAAAGAACGAGATAGATCTGCTGGCTTCTTACATAGCCTCCCCGAGCGGCGATACGGTTCTCATAGTGCTTTCGGAAGAAACCCGCCTGGACGCCCTGGAAAAAGCGGCGCCCCGCTTGGGGAAGCGGGTTTTTTACGAGCTTACGGACAGTCGCAAAGCCGGATGGGTCGAAGATTTTTTCAGCCGTTCCGGCTGCCGCATCAGCGGCGGGGGTATCCAGACGATTCTGGAACTGGTAGAAAACAACACCGGCGCCCTCAGGCAGGAGTGTTCCAGGTTGCTCCTCTTCCTTGGCAAAGACAGTGAGATCACCGGGGAGGATGTGGAAAAGTGGCTTTCCCACACCAGGGAAGAATCGGCTTTCACCCTCTTTTCCCGGATAGCCGAGGGGGATTTTTCCCGGGGCCTCGAATCCTTGCGGACCCTCCTGGCCGCCAAAGTAAGGCCCCCGGCCATCTTCGCGGGTCTCGCCTGGTGTTTCAAAACCCTCAAAGCCTATCTGGCCCTTACGGAGGCGGGGGTGAGGGACGAATGGGAATTCAAAAAAATAAAAGTCAGCACCCCCAGAGCCAAAAAGGATTATGCCTCGGCTGGGGCGCGTTACAATTCGGTTTCGGCGGAAACCTGCGTTGCCCTGACCGCCGAATACGATTGTCTCACCCGGGCCGCCGAGTCCTTTCCGGAAGAGATCCTGATGGAACAGTACCTGTATAAAATCTACAGCCTCTCTTCCCGCTCCAACAGGAGGGGCTAAGGGTGTTTTCGGTCGTCCTGATAGGATTCAGCCTCTCCATGGACGCTTTCGCTGTTTCCGTCAGCTCCGGGATCTGTATCAAAGATCTAAAGGTTTTCCATATCCTCAGGGCCTGTTTTTTCTTTGCCTTCTTTCAGTTTGCCATGCCTGTGGCCGGCTGGTATGCGGGAGGGGCTTTCTCCGCCTATATCCAGGTTTTTGACCACTGGATAGCCTTCGGCCTCCTGGCGTTCATAGGCGGCAAGATGCTTTTGGAGGCCCTAAAAGGCAAGAAAAAAGAAGAAAGCCGGCAGGACATCCGCAGCCTGTCCCGCCTTTTCCTCCTGTCTGTGGCAACCAGCATAGACGCCCTAGCGGTGGGCCTCTCCTTCAGCCTCCTGGGACAGGGCATCTGGATATCCGCCGCCATCATAAGCGCCGTTACCTTCGCGGTCTGTCTCGCCGGCTTTGAATTCGGCCGCCGCATCGGCGTCCTCCTCGAAAAATGGGCCGAAATCCTGGGCGGTCTTATCCTCATAGGGATAGGGGCAAAGATCCTCCTGGAGCACCTGTTGAAGTGAGTGTTGACAGCCAAAGAAAAGGGCGGAAATTGCCGCGTATCATAAGCTAAACTTGACCCATAACTCTATGACTGATTACATGTTTCAGGAATTTCTAACCGCGGACCAGCGTTAATTCGCGGCCGCCGGGGCCTCATTTCAGGATTTTCCGCTTTGCGGCCGGTTTTTCGTTCGGAAGGGGCTCAATACGTAATTTTTCGATAAGCGCCAGGGCTGTTTTTTCATCAGTGACCAATCCCTGGATAAAACCAGACCGTATGGCCCCTGCAATGGCCCCTACTTTTTTAAGCCCTCCTGCGGCCGCAATAACGGGGCACTTCATGGGAAAATCGACAGATATTAAACGATCGTCTATTTTGGTTGGTTTAATTTTTCCATCAATTGTAAAATAATGAGCAATAATTTCACCTACCGCATTAGAAGAAACAATTTGTTTATAATCTTCATCAGTTATATATTTTAAATCTGTCAGTTGCGAGTCATCGACATTCCCGATCCCTACTAACGCATAATCCACATTTTTCGCCATTTCAAGAACCATCGAGACATAACGGTTGCGTTTTAATTCAGCGCCCTTTAGCCCGGGATCAACAATAACCGGAGCCAAAATAGTATAGAAATCTACATTCAGCGCTTGGGCAATATGAAACCCGGAATTGAAAGATCTGAGCGCTAAATTCGGACTTGTGGTACCGCATATAGAAACAACAGAATTGATACTGCATTTTCCTTTCTTTAAGTACAGATCGAGATGTCCCAGGGATCGTGAAAATCCAAACCCGAGATTCCCGGTTATCCCGATAATATCATTACAAAGATGCGCCATGCCGCGGGAAAGAGCGTCCACGAGATCAGGAACAGAAGGAACCACCACACAATATTGAAGCCCGGATATTTTTTTTAATTCTAATTCGATGCTTAAAAGGGAAAATCTCGATTTTTCTATAGTTATATGTACGATACCCATATCCAAGGCAGATTTAAGCAATCTAACGACTTTAATTCTGGGCAATGAAAGTTCCTCGGCGATTTCTTGCTGGTTCATACCACCGCAATAATACATCCATGCCAAACGGGTTAATAATTCGCTATCGTTGGAATCCTTCATACTTTTAATTTATACTGAAAAACTACCGTCTGACTAGCTTTTGATTTTCAATTTGTTTCTGATTTATCCAAAAACGCACCGGTTTGCCTTGAAAATAGTTTCTCGCTTGTTCCAAAACCATAAACGGGCTTTGCCTGTAGGATTCCACCGTATCACCTCCCTTATGGCAGGTAAGGGTCACATTCTCCAGATCAAGCAGGGGAGAATCAGGGGGTAAGGGTTCGACAGGGAATACATCCAAGGCCGCGCCGGCAATATGCCGGTTTTTAAGCGCTTCATAAAGACTACCCATGTCTATCAAGGCTGACCGGGCGGTGTTTATCAATACGGCGGTAGGTTTCATCAGGGCAAGCTGCCGGGCACCTATCAATCCTTTGGTTTGTTCGTTAACCCGGGTATGAAGCGAGACGATATCGCTTTGCTTTAGAAGAGTATCTAAATCCGGAATTACTTCAACCCCGGTACCGGCAATTTCAGGATTAATAAAAGGATCATATACCAAAATTCTGCTCCCGAAAGCCCTAAGCATGCCGGCGACCAGATTACCAATAGCTCCATATCCTATAAGACCTATGGTCATACTCCTCAATTCATGGATATGCCCTGCGTTGGGCGGGTTTTCATACCATTTTTTGTCCCTGACAAGGGAAATATTGTTTCTGGAAATATTACGGGTTTCAGCAATCATCAGGCCGATAGTCATTTCCGCTACCGCATTTGCGTTATGGGCAGGGTTGCAAAGCACCGGGATATTTCGTTCAGTCGCGGCCTCAAGATCAATGTTTTCTATTCCGCCGCGGTTTGAGATTACCAATTTCAGATTTTCCGCTGTCTGGAAGACCTTTTTAGGAACCGGGGCGGAATGTACCTGCAGTACATCCGCATCGCTTAGGGCAGCGTAGATTTCCCCAGGCAGCTCGGTAAAGTCCAAACCTTTGGTTTCCATATCTTTAATATATGAACGGAATTCATCCCGGTTTACAGGCCCCAAGTCAAAGTATTCAGCTTTGGTATAACAGGGAAACCGTTCTACCGCATCCTTCATCATTGCGGCGCTTA
>JAISRW010000097.1 GCA_031273405.1 Treponema sp. | reverse complement strand
AGCTTTTCCCAAAACTCGGTTAGTTTTGGGAAAAGCTTCCGAAAAAGCGGCCCAAAGCCCGCTTTTTCATTTAAATTTAAGGTTGCTTTCCCAAAACTGAAGTTTTGGGAAAGCCTCATTAATGACGCAAAAATCCACAAGTGCAACAGGCTGCTAAATTTGTGGACATAATGTGGACATAATAAGGAGGATCAAATGACCACTGCCAATGTGCAAACCCTGATTGGGATGGGGGGCTATCTGGTGGCGATGATTGTCGTCGGCCTGTGGTACGCCCGCAGAAGCAACAGCAACCTGGAGGAATATTTCCTCGCCAAACGGGGCTTCGGCCCCTGGGTCGCCGCCCTGAGCGCCGAAGCCTCGGACATGTCGGGGTGGCTCCTCATGGGACTGCCGGGGGTAGCCTATTTTACCGGTTATGGAGAAGCTTTCTGGACCGCCCTGGGGCTCTTCATCGGTACCTGGATAAACTGGGCCGTTGTCGCCAAGCGGCTGCGCGCCTATTCCCAGATCGCGGATAACGCCATCACCCTGCCGGAATTTTTCAGCAAGCGCTTCCACGACAAACGGCGGGTGCTGTTGGCCATCGCGGCGGTTATCAGCCTGGTGTTTTTCTCGATCTATGTGGGCGCCCAGTTCATCACCTTCGGGAAGCTTTTCAGTTATGTTTTTAACGCGAATATGCTCGCCATGGTGGTTCTGGGGGCGGTGCTGGTGCTGTTTTACACCCTCCTGGGGGGATTCATGGCCGTGGGGATGACGGACCTTATCCAGGGATTCCTGATGATAGGCGCCCTGCTCCTGGTCCTTGCCTTCGCATTCTTCCACGCAGGCGGCGTTGCCGGTATCGCGGATAACCTGGCGGCCTTTCCCCGGTTTACCGATTTCTTCGGGATAGCCACCCCGGTTCTGGAAGGGGGGGTGCAGAAGGCGGCGAACGGCGTTCCCCGGTTCGGGCCCGGCGCCGATTACGGTTTCCTTGCCATCGTTTCCACCATGGCTTGGGGCCTCGGCTACTTCGGCATGCCCCAAGTGCTGGTCCGTTTCATGGCCCTCAAGAAAACGTCCATGGTCCGCCCCTCCCGGAATATCGCGGTGATCTGGTGCTTCCTGGCCCAGACCGCCGCGGTGCTCATCGGCATCATCGGCCGGTCCTACCTTCCGGCGCTGCTCACCAGCGCGGGGGACGCGGAGAATATCTTCCTCCATCTGGGGACCCGTTTCTTTCCGCCCCTGCTCGCGGGCATCATTATTTCGGGCATTCTGGCGGCGTCCATGAGTTCTTCCGACTCCTACATGCTCATCGTGGCCTCTTCCCTGGCGAATGATATTTTCAAGGACGTGATCAAGAAGGACGCTGGGGAGGCGCTGGTCATGTGGGTCGCCCGGATCAGCATGCTGTCGGTTACGGTTTTCGGGGTGATGATTGCCGTGTCGGGGAACGACTCCATTTTCCGGGTGGTGTCCTACGCCTGGGCGGGTCTTGGCGCCTCCTTCGGCCCCCTCATCCTCTTCAGCCTTTTCTGGAAACGGACCACGTTTCCCGCGGCCGTGGCGGGGATGCTCTCAGGCGGCTTTATGGTAATATTCTGGAAGAACGTCATCGCCAAGCTCGGCGGCCCCTTCGCGGTCTACGAACTGCTTCCGGCCTTTATCATCTCCTGCATCGTGATTTTGGCGGTGAGCCTGGTGACGGAGAAACCTTCGGCGGCGATCGAGAAGGAATTTGAAGCGGCGAAGACGGCGGAATTCTAAGCCGCAAAAATAAAAACCCCAGAGGGGAGAGGTTATAGGTAAAAGGGAACAGGTTATAGTAAGAGAAGGAGGCTTTTCTCCCTTCTTTACTGTCCCCTATTCCCTGCCCGTTGGGCGGCGTCATTCCCGCTCTATCCTTGCCCCCAGGGAAGACAGCCGGGCGACGAGGTTCTCGTAGCCCCTTTCGATCTGGTAGACATTGCGGATCACGCTTTTGCCCTGGGCGCACATGGCGGCAATGACCATGGCCATGCCGGCCCGCACGTCGGGGCTGTGGAGTTCCGAGCCTGTCAGACGGGTGGGGCCGGAGACGACCGCCCGGTGGGGATCGCAGAGGACTATCCGGGCGCCCATGCCGATGAGCTTATCCACAAAGAACATACGGGACTCAAACATCTTTTCGTGGATCAGCACGGTTCCCTTCACCTGGGTGGCTACGACGGTAACGATGCTGGTTAAATCCGGGGGGAAGCCCGGCCAGGGGGCGTCGTCGATCTTGGGGATCATGCCCCCCAGGTCGCAGTTGACCTTGAGGGCCTGCTTCCCCGGCACATGGAGGGTGGTTCCCTCGTGTTCCCAGACAATGCCCAGCTTGCCGAAGGCGATCTTGGCGGGCCTGAGATCCCGCGGACTGGGGCCTTCGATGCAAAGGTCTCCCCTGGTGGCCGCCGCGAGGCCGATAAAGGAGCCCACCTCCATAAAGTCGGCGCCTATCTCAAAGTCGCAGCCTTCAAGCTTCTCCACCCCCCTTATGGTGAGGATATTGGAGCCTATGCCTTCGATTTGGGCGCCCATGGAGACCAGCATGCGGCAGAGATCCTGCACATGGGGCTCCCCCGCCGCGTTGGTCAGGATGGTTTCCCCCCGGGCCAGGACCGCGGCCATGACGGCGTTCTCCGTAGCGGTCACCGACGACTCGTCCAGAAAGACATCAGCCCCTTCAAGGCGGGAGGCGGAAAACTCAAAAGCGTCCTTGATCTTGACCCTGGCCCCGAGTTCCGTCAGGGCCAGGAAATGGGTATCCAGGCGGCGGCGGCCTATGACGTCCCCTCCCGGAGGAGGCAGCACCGCCTTGCCGGTCCTGGCCAGGAGGGGGCCGGCAAAAAGGATGGAAGCCCGGATCTTTCGGGCATATTCCGGGGGGATTTGAGAACTCCTGATATTCCGGGTGACCAGCCGCCATGCGTTGGGTCCCAGCTCTTCCGCTTCGCCCCCCAGGGCCCGGTAGACCTCCAGCATCACCTGGACATCTTCAATGTCGGGGATGTTTCTGAGGATCACCGGCTCGCCGGTCAGGAGGGCGGCGGCAACGCAGGGCAGGGCGGCGTTCTTGTTGCCGCTGGCCCGGATGGCGCCGCTGATGGAGCGGCCGCCGTCGATAAGGTACTGATTCATCCTTCCTTCCTATGCAACAGGCTGCTAGCGGAAATCCCCGGCGGAGCGAATCTCGTCGCAGTACTCGCAGCGATAGGTCCTGAGTTCGGGATTTTCCAGGTGAAAGATATGGGGGATGTACTTTTCACTCGAGGTGATGCACCGGGGGTTTTTGCAGAGAATCACGTTTTCAACCTTTTCCGGGAGCTTGAGCTTGATCTTTTCGGTAATTTCCTCATTCTCAATGATATTCACCGTGATATTGGGATCGATGAGGCCCAGGACATTAAAATTGATGGTTATGGTATTGTCAATCTTGATGACGTCCTTCCGGCCCATGCGCCGGGAACTGGCGTTTACCACGAAGGCGACGGTGTAAGGGGCCTTATCCAGCCCCAGCCAGTTAAAGATGCGGATTCCCTGGCCCGCCTTGATATGATCGATGACGATACCGTTTTTGATTTTATCGATATTCAGCATAATTTTTCCTCCTTTTCCTAGACCACGCCCAAAATCGATGTCACCAGGGCCATGCGGACAAACATGCCGTACCTGGCCTGCTTAAAATAAGCCGCCCTGGGGTCGCTGTCCACTTCCAGGGCGATTTCGTTGACCCTGGGGAGGGGATGGAGGATCATCATGTCTTTCCCGGCGGCTTCCATCTTTTCGCTGTTGAGGATATAGCTGTCTTTTAAGCGTATATAGTCTTCTTCGTTAAAAAACCGCTCCCGCTGAACCCTGGTCATGTAGAGTATATCCAGGCCTCCTATCACCTTTTCCAGGCTGCCGGTTTCGTCCCAGCTTATATTCCGTTCTCTGAGGGGGCCCGTTTTGAGGTAATCGGGAATTTGGAGTTCCTCAGGGGATATAAAGACCATGCTGATAGCCGGATACCGGGAGAGGGCCTTAACCAGGGAGTGAACGGTGCGGCCGAATTTCAGATCCCCGCAAAAGCCGACCCTCAGGTTTTGTATGCCCCCTCTGAGGCGCCTGATGGTGAGGAGGTCCGTGAGGGTCTGGGTGGGATGGTGGTGGCCCCCATCGCCGGCGTTGATCACCGGCACATCGCTATAGCGGGAGGCCAGGAGGGCGGCCCCTTCCTTAGGGTTCCGCATGACCATAAGGTCGGCGTAGCAGGCCACGGTCCGCACCGTGTCCGCCAGGCACTCCCCCTTGGCCGCCGAGCTGGAACCGGGCTCCGCAAAGCCGAGGCAGCTCCCCCCCAGGCGCAGCATGGCCGCCTCGAAAGAAAGGCGGGTCCGGGTGCTGGGCTCGAAAAAGAGGGTCGCCAGGAGCCTCCCCCGGCAGGATTCCCGGTAGCGCTCCGGTTCCCGCTCAATCTGTTCCGCCAGGGTGAAAAGCCCGTCCGTTTCTTCCAGCGTAAAGTTCAGCGGCTCAATCAAACTGCGTCCTTTTAGCATATCTCCTCCGTCTTTCTTTGTTAAGACCAAAAAAAACCGCCCCCAGGGGCGGTTTTTGGAAGTCTATAAATTATCGCGAAGTGTAAATCTCATCGTCTCATCCTAGCATAAAGCGGGGAAAAAACACAAGAGCCCGCATTGCCTAATAATTTTTCTAGCCGAAAAGACGGGTGAAACCAAAAACTAAAATCCAGCCGAAACCTCCTGACTGGAGGTGTTTAATACCTTAGCCTTTTCGCAGGTTATCTGCAAGAGGCCGCATAGCCTTACGTTAAATCTAACCATGGGGACCTGAGAATCCTAAGTAAAAATCTAACCATAGCCAACTA
>JAISRW010000278.1 GCA_031273405.1 Treponema sp. | reverse complement strand
CGCCTCATAAGCCGCCGGCCCTGCTTATGGCGCCGTTCTCCAGGATATAACGGACCGGCG
Organism: Treponema sp.; assembly: GCA_031273405.1. The sequence continues at coordinate 5,873 of JAISRW010000278.1, read as the reverse complement.
CCCTGGTGGCCACCGAATCGTCATGGGTAACCACGATGAGGGTCTTGCCGTATTTTTCCGCCCCCGCAAAAAGAAGGTCAGCCACCATGGCGCTGTTGCCGGGGTCAAGGTTCCCCGTCGGTTCATCCGCCAGAATCATATCAGGATCGTTTACCAAAGCCCTGGCCACCGCCACCCTCTGCCGTTCCCCGCCCGAAAGCTGGGAGGGATAATGCTGTACCCTTCCGTCCAGTTTGACATCCGAGAGGAGCAGCCTGGCCTTCTCAAGGGCTTCCTTTTTCTTCATCCCCATCATGTAGGCCGGGAGCATGACGTTTTCCAGGGCGGTAAAATCCTTGAGCAGATAATGAAACTGAAAGATAAAACCGATGCTCCGCTGCCTGAAGACCGACAGGGCGCTTTCGGAAAGCCCGCTTATCTCCGTTCCGCCAATCCTGACGGACCCCGAATCGCAGCGATCCAGCCCCCCTATGATGTTGAGGAAGGTGCTCTTACCGCAGCCGCTCTGGCCCGAAACCGCTATAGCGCCGCCGGAAGGAGCTTCAAAATTGATCCCCTTGAGTATATGCAGGGTCTCGTTCCCTGAAAGATAATTTTTTGTTAAATTCTCGACCTCCACGAGGAGGCCTCCCGAATCCTTACTCATAGCGCAAAACCTCCGCCGGCCTCGTCTTGGCGGCCTTGCCCGAGGCAAACCAGGCTGCCAGAAGAGCCGATAAAAAGCCGAAGCAGAAAATCAGGATAATCTCTTGGGGAATAACACGGGAAGGAATTTCCTTAATATAAAAAATTTGAGGGGAAAAAACCGCGAATTCCCCGGCCCCGGGAACCGCGCCAAAAAAGCCAAAAATAAAATTGGCGGCCCCTATAAAAAAATTCACCAACCCTTCGAGAAGCGAAAAAAATCCGGAAATATGAAAGGAGATAAAAAGCCCGAGAGCGAGGCCCAACCCCGCGCCGGTAAAGCCAATGATAAAGCCGTCCCAGACAAACACCAGACGCACCGCCAAATCCGAAGCCCCCAGGGCCCTGAGGAGGCCGATCTCCTCCCGCCTTTCCAGCACCGTCCGCCTCTGGGCCTGAAATATGTTGAGCCCCACAACAATAAAAATAAGGCCCACCAGAATAAACATCATGAGCTTTTCGGTTCTCAGAGCGCCAAAGAAAGCCCTGTTATAATCACGCCAGGAAACAAGTTCAGTCGCCGGGCCGCCGTCAAAAAGCTTCCGTATCGCTTCCATGTTTGCCCTATCCTGCCAGCGGTTTTGCAGCTTGATCCCCAGGATGGCCTTTTCATTGTCCCCGGCCAGTTCCGAAGCTTTTTCTATATTGATATAGGCCCAGCCCAAATCGTATTCATAAAAACCGCAACGGAAAATTCCCGTCACCGTAAAAGCCGGGCTTGCCCCCGCATCTTCGCCGGCTTCGGCCCCGGAAGAAGCCCCAAGGCCTCCCAGGGCGAAAGAAAGGAGGGTTACCCTGTCCCCCACCCGGACCGAAAGATGCCGCGCCAGTTCCGCCCCCAGGACTATGCTATCCGACGATGCAAGGTCAAAGAAGCCGTCTTCCAGTTCCAGCTTTTCCCTCAATCCGGCGTCCAGTTCCAGGGCCTCCGCCGGAACTCCCCGGATCACAGCCCCTCGGGGGCTGGCGAGCGGGGATCTGAGGAGGACGCTCAATTCCCTGAAAGGCAGGGCGGAACGTATCCCCGGTAAAGCGCGAATCTGCCCTGCCAGGGCTTCGCCCCGGACTCCCTCAGGGAAGTCTTCGATCCTGAGGTGGCAGGAAGAAATTTCCAGGATGTTTTCGATAAACCCAAGCTGAAAGCCGTTCATTACCGCGATGATTATGGTCAGGGCCAGTACCCCGGTGGCGATTCCCAGAACGGAAAAAACCGGCGACGGCGAATTCAGTCGGCCCCTGGAAACATAGCGGGCGGCGACAAAGCCTATCCATCTGAGCTTCACCGGGGATTCTCCCTTTGCCGGGAGGGGCGCACCCTCTCTTCCGAGATCTTTCGGCCTTCTTCCCAGACGGCCCGGAGGACGAGTTCGTTGTTCATAAAAAGCTCTTCCACATCCCTTTCCTTATCGCTGCGGACCACCCGTTCCAGCGCTCCCTTATTGTAATTCTTCTCTAAAATCCGGTTACCGTCCTCGTCGTATTCATATTCCGTCAGCCGTTCGTCTTCTCCCGCCGTGTAGGATACCGAAACCAGTCTGTCCCCCGACCAGGTGTTCCTGATTTCAGCCAGGACATTTTCCTCACCGTCCAGGCGCTGCTCCGCAAGAATCCGGCCCCGGCTGTCGGTGGTATAGATGATTCGTCCCACAGGGCCGCTTTCCCCTTCCAGCGCAGCTATATCCTGAAGGAATTCGGAACTATAGGCAATACCGGGGTTCACGAAGACCACTTCCCGGGAAAATCCCGGATTGAGGGAAGGGAAGGGAATCTTCAGGGGAATCTTTCCGGCGGTGTGGTAAAGGCGCTCTATGTTCCTGAGGGAACGGGAACGGGTGTAGCGGTAAGAATCGGTAGTCACCAGGATATAGCCGTCTTCATCCTTTTCGTCCTCTTCTTCCGTCGACGGCTTTTCAGCCGACGGCTCTCCAGCCGAAAGCTCCGCCGCCTCGACCGGAGGGGCCTCTTCGGTCTCCCCTTCCTCTGCCTGCTGCTCTTCCGCCGGAACCTCTTCGGCGGGGGCTTCCTTTATCCACGTTTCGGCCCTGATCAGGGTATCCCGGTTATAAAAGAAACGGATCAGGGATTCCGAAAGGTCGCTGTTAAACTGCCGTTCTTCCGAAATAAAGCCCCCCTCGTTATAGATCTCGATGAAACCGCGTTTTTCGCCCTCCCCTTCCCCGCCGAAAAGGCCGCCCCCCCCGGAAGCGTTGAGCCGGGCTGTCCCCCGTTCATCCCGGAATATCCACTGCCGCCGGCTCTCTTTCCCGTTTTCGTGGAGCGTTCTGAGTTCGATCAAAAACAGGGGATCGTAATAGGGGGTCAGGAGTTCGTGAACCTCTCCCCAGCCGGCATTCCGCACCGACAGGCAGTATTCGTTCCTCAGGGCGGCGGCCCGGGAAGTGAGCCGCTCCAGGGTCATCCCCGCGGCGTTGGAACGGTACCATACGACAGCGCCCGCCTCGTCCTGGGCGGGGAGACTAGTCCCCGGGAAAATAAAACCGAGGGAGAGGAGCAAAAGGACTTTAGACAAGGCCCGCAAATTCTTCGGCATAACGGTGAGGATCGAAGGGGCTTATATCCCCGTATTTTTCCCCGGTACAAAGGTAGACCACCGGGAGCCTGAGATCTTCCGCCAGGGAAAACACAACCCCTCCCCGGGCGCTTGAATCAAACTTGGTAAGAACGCAGCCGTCCAGGGAAACCGCTTGGTGGAATGTTTCGGCCTGGGCCAGGGCGTTTCTGCCGGTGGTTGCGTCCAGCACCAGGTACTTGGTATACAGTCCGCCCCCGGCCCGGGACTCTACGACGCGGTCGATTTTTTTCAGTTCCGCCACCAGGGCGGCCCTGGTATGCATCCTCCCGGCGGTGTCCGCGATGATGACGTCCCCGCCGCCGGCCTTGGCGGCCTCGATGGCGTCGTATATCACCGCCGCCGGATCGCCCCCGTGCTGGTGGGCGACCACCCGTATCCCCAGCCGGCCGCCGTGGATCTTGAGCTGATCGATGGCGGCGGCCCTGAAGGTGTCGGCGGCCGCGAGGATGGGCCGCCGCTTTTCCAGGTCCCTGAAGCGGACGGCAAGCTTGGCGGCGGTGGTGGTCTTCCCCACGCCGTTGACCCCCAGGAGGAGGACCACCGCGGGCGCGGAAACGGAGCCGTCCTGGGCCTTTCCCGGTTTTTCCGCCTTGAGGAGAATTTCCTCAAGCAGCCTGGCGAGGATTTTTTCGGCCTCTTTCCCGTCGGCGGCTTTTTCTTTCTTGCAGAGATCCTTGAGCCTTTCGGTGATCCCGTAGGCTTCGGAGGCGCCGAAATCTCCCTCGACCAGAAGATCCGCCAGGTCCTCGAATACCTCGGCGGAAAGGGCGGTCCCCAAACCGAAAAAATTTTTGAGTTTCTCCGCAAAACCCTTCATGGCGCCGCCTCCTGGGCCGGGAACCTGGCAAGGGGCGCGGCATCGGAACCGGAATAGTAAAGATACCGAAAAATAAAAAAGAAGGTTGCGGCCAGGGAAACCCCCATGGTCGCGTAACCTCCGATAGTGGCATAGTAACCCTTAACGGCGGAATCGTAAACTTCGGGATTCCCCGAGTAATTATAGGCGTTTATATAGGAAGTGGAAATCGCGGAAGTAAGGAGGGCCGCCGGCAGCACAAACCAGAATATGCCGTAGGAGGTGTAAAAAGCGCGGCGGGCTCTCTCGACCCGCTTTTCTTCCGGCGACGGAAAGAGTCTGGTGGTAAAAGCCAAATTGCCCTCCTCCCCGTTCTTTTTTTCCCTGACAAATTCGGCGCTTCCCCTGACAACCCGGTCGGACTGGTAGACAGCCGAACCGGTCTCCCCCGAAGGCGTCTCAACCCCGATATAGGCAAACTGATCCCGGGGGATTTCCAGGGTAAGGGGAGCGTAACCCTGGAAGAGACTCCCCAGATAGACCGAAGATCCGGGGCTTCCCGGCACGGTCACAGGAAAAGTCGAGATGCCTAGGGGAGGCAGATCGATAAAAATCTCCGTCATCTCCCCCGCGTTAAGCTCTGTTTCAACCGCCGCCTGGGCGTAGTTCTCGGCGAACACCGCCACTTCCACTCCGCCGGGAGAACGATCCCTGGGGGGAACTTCGCCCAGGCCGGCGAAGGTTCCGTTGATGAGCACCATGGCGTTTTCCGGCGTGGCGTGAACCGCTACGACCGCCGGCAATGTTTCGCCTACCGCTGCTACAAGCCTTCCGGAAAGTTCGTCCACGGCGGCGTTCAGATCTTCGGACGAAAAGATTATGCTGTCCTCCCAACTGTAGGAACGGGTATAGAGGGTGAACATCCTGAGGGAAACGAAAATCCTGCCGTGGAATTCCGACACCCTTCCGGTGAGCAGAGCGTCGGCTTTCTGGGCCGCGCAAAACCGGTATTCTTCGCCTTCCTTCGGCCCAGGAGGAGCGGCGCCGTCTTTGTTCGCCTCGGACAGTTTAAACACCGGCTCCCCGCTGACCTCCGGTCTTTTCGCTTCGATTTCCCGGAGCTTTTCTTCCAATTGAACTATCTGATCTTCCACCGTCTTCAGGTTCTTTCGGTAGCGCCAGTCCGGTTCCCCCCGAAAGAGCAGCATATCCCTCTCGTTCCGTTTGGCCTCGAGGGCTTTGGCGGCCTCGGTCCGCGACTTTGTCCAGGCATAGCCCTGATAATATCCGGCCTCGGCCCCGCTTCTGAACCGGTGTTCAACGTTTTTAAGGGCTTTCGAGATTTCCCTCCCCAGGACCCCGCCGAGGATCTGCCGGGAAGGCGGAAGGTCCGAGACATCGAAGGCGGTTATGCAGAGGGTCCATTCTTTGTTGAGGGGCTCCGGGGCTTCCTCTTTCTTGCCCGAGGCGAAGAGCGGAGAAAAGGCCGATAACAGGAGCAAAGCCCTAATTAGTTTTCCACCCAAAGCGCAGATACTCCTCGATAAAGCGATCGATGTCGCCGTCCATAACCGCCTGGATATTGCCGGATTCCGCCTTGGTCCGGTAATCCTTCACCATGGTATAGGGCTGGAAGACATAGGATCTGATTTGGTTCCCCCAGGAAATGTCCTTTTTTTCTTGGGCGAATTTTTCGTTTTCCTTTTCTTTTTCCTGGCGGTAGTATTCGTAAAGCCGGGCCTTTAACATGCTCATGGCGATGGAGCGGTTTTTGATCTGGCTCCTCTCGTTCTGGCAGGC
>JAISRW010000265.1 GCA_031273405.1 Treponema sp. | reverse complement strand
TAACCCATGCCCTTCCTGAGCCCCGAGACAAGCTGGTTGAGGTAGTCCTTGAGTTCCCCCCGGTAGGGAACCCGGCCTTCGATGCCTTCGGGTACGGGGGTTTCGTCCTTGCCCATCTGGTAACGGTCGCCTGAGCCGTCGGCAATGGCGCCCATGCTGCCCATGCCCCGGTACTCCTTGTAGATCCTCCCGTCAAAGATGATCTGGCTGCCTGGGGCTTCTTTCAGCCCGGCGAAAAGGCCGCCAATCATGACCGCGTTGGCCCCGGCCCCTATGGCCTTGGTGACATCCCCGGAGAATTTGACGCCCCCGTCGGCGATGACGGGGATTCCCGATTTGGCGGCTTCTTCGGCGCAGTCCAGGACGGCGGTAAACTGGGGAACCCCGATGCCGGCCACCACCCTGGTGGTGCAGATGGAACCGGGCCCTATGCCCACCTTGACCGCATCGGCTCCGGCCTCGATGAGCCGCCGGGTTCCTTCCCTGGTGGCCACATTGCCGCCGATCACGGGAACGCCGAACTTTTCCTTAATGCGCCTCACCGCCTCCATCACGTTTTTTGAATCCCCGTGGGCGGTATCCAGAACCACAAAATCTACCTTGGCGTTTATGAGGAGGGGGATTCTCTCCCCATAGTCCTGGGGAGAAACCGCGGCGCCCACGATGAGCCTCCCGGCCTTGTCGGTGGCGGCCCTGGGGTAGAGGGCGTGCTTCTCCATGTCCTTGACGGTGATAAGCCCCGTGAGGCGCCCCGAAGAATCCACCACCGGAAGCTTCTCGATCCGGTGCTTGTCGAATTTTTCCCTGGCGCTGGCGGTCGAAGGCTCCCCCTGTTCCACCACCGGGTCTTTGGTCATCACCCCGGTAACCGGAAGGCTGTCGTCGCCGCAGAACCTGAGATCCCTCCCGGTGATGATCCCCAGGAGCCTTCCTTCGGTATCAAGAACCGGAAGGCCCGAAACACGGTAACGATCCATCAGTTCTCTAACGTCCCTGACCTTAGCGTCCTCGCCGACGGTTACCGGCGAATCGATGATCCAGTTGAGGTAGCGTTTTACCGCCGCCGCCTGCCGGGCCTGTTCCGCCGGGCTGAGGTTACGGTGAATCACCCCGGCGCCCCCCTCAAGGGCGATGGCAATGGCCAGTTTTTCTTCGGTAACCGTGTCCATAGCCGCCGAGATCACCGGCACATTGAGCGTTACGCCGGCGCAGAGGCAGGAAGTCAGATCACAGTCCCTGGGGAGGATCTCCGAATATCCCGGCAGGAGGAGTACGTCGTCATAAGACAAAGCTTCACTAAACATCATATTAACCCCTATAAGTTTGTCATTAAATCCCTGTATTTTGCCGCCAGCTCTTTCGCCTTCTTTTCCGCCAGCCCCCGGTACTGTTCGGGTTTTTCAAACCACGAGAGGGCCTCGCCGGCGGCGGCGACGAGCCCAAGCTCCGCCATCTTGGCGCCTATGCGGGAAAGGGTTTCCGGCTCCTTCGCCAGGGCTTCGGCAAAGGAGAGCCCCGCCTTTTCAGCGGCCATGGTGATCTTCCGAATCCTCTCGTGGGCGTCGGAAACCCCGCTTTCGGCCAGGAGAATATAGGCCGGTTCCGCCAGAACCCCTCCCTGTATGCCGCCGCCCCGGAGATTAGAGAGGAGCCTTTCCCTGTCCGCGGTCAGCCCCTCCACCACCGACGCCATGCGGCTCACGGCCAGGCAGAAGCCCGCAGCGTAGTCGGCGATAAAACGCTGGCTCGCGGAATTGGAAAGATCCCGCTGGTGTTCGCTTATCTGATCCATGAAGAAGGTTACCACCCTGGGCATAAAGGCCTTCCAGAGGCTTTTGACATGCTCCGAATTCCAGGGGTTCCGTTTTTGGGGCATCGTCGAGGAACCCACCTGATCCTCGGCAAAGCCTTCCCGGAATTCGCCGATTTCGCTGCGCTGGAGGTTGCGGAGATCGTCCGCCAGGTTGGCTATGATCCCGAAGGCGGTATTGAATTCCAGGAGCAGCCTGAGCAGGTACTCAGGCTCCACAAGCTGGGTCGAATGTTCCGAAGGCTCCAGATCCAGGGCGGCGAGATAGACGCGCTCAAGCTCCTCGGGATCTTTTACGATCATGCTGGTAGCGTTATAAGCGCCCACGGCTCCCGCGAGCTTGCCCTTGAGCTGGAAGGAAAGGCGCTTTATCTCGATGATGGACTTTCCCAGCCGGGAAACATACTCCGCCATGGCAAAGCCCGCGGTAATGGGCACCGCATGCTGCCCGTGGGTGCGACCCACCTGGGGAGTCCCGGCCTCCCGCTCGGCAAAACCGCAGAGGAGGAGCTCCAGCTTTTTCAATTCCGGCAGGATCACTTCCGTAGTGAGGCCCTTCATCCTGTAGGAGAGACTTGTGTCCAGGATGTCCACGCTGGTAGCCCCCAGGTGAACCAGAGGGGCCGCCTCGGCGGGAACCTTCCGTTTGATGACGTTCACCAGGGCCCTGATATTGTGGCGGGTTTTTTCTTC
>JAISRW010000251.1 GCA_031273405.1 Treponema sp. | reverse complement strand
GGCTTCCAGATGAGCGGGGAAGTGGACGACAGAACGGCCGTCTCTATCGGTAAATTTTCCGGGGCGGATATAGTCGTAACCGGAAGGGTGGACGGCGAGGGCGATTTGCGCAGGCTGCGCCTGCGGGCGTTGAACACCCAAACGGCGCAGGTTGTCGGATCGGCCTCTGAACGCATGTAGCGGCGTTGACCGGTGGGGGGCGGTAAGGGGGAGGGTCTCTCTCCCTACCCCCCATGCGCTCGCCCTGGACCCACAGGGTCCCTCACAAAGGGGCTCCGCCCCTTTCGCTCCAGTCAGTTCCATTTCGGGGCCAAAAGCCCCTTCATTCCGCCGATTGCGCCACGGTAGTGGCGGCGCTATCCCCGCATGAGGCCTGAGTAGTTACAAAGTAAGTGCTTTTGTCCTGTCCCGTCCTTGACCCGCGATTCAAGATGTGATTACATTCTTATCTGTGGGCCGGGGTATGTACCCTTCGCAACGAATCAACATTTATACGGAGAAGCAAGATGGAATTCCAAAACAGCCCAACCCTCAGCGACGAGGTCACCGCGGCCCTCAGGACCCAGTGCGCCAAACGGGCCTGTACCATGGCGCTGATGCTGGACGAGGCCGCCGCCGCCGGGGCCAGGGGGAGGGAGTATGCCCGCAGGGCGGTATACCAATATGGCCGGTTTGGCGGAGAGGACATCAAAAAGCGGATGAAAAACCCCGACGACCTTGAAGAATTCGCCAAATATTTCGGCGTCGGCCTGGACGCGAAGATCTATGAAATGGAAAGGCTTGCCCAAGACAGCAAGAAGCTTTATATTGATTTTCATTACTGTCCCTATGTGGCCGAATGGCTCAAGATTGGCAGAAAGGCCGAAGAAATCGGCGAACTCTGCGAAATCGCCATGGAAGGAGACCGGGCTATCGGGGATACCTTCGGGGCGTTCAAGTTCACCCTGGGGGATACCATCGCCAAGGGCGCCAAGGTTTGCCAGATACGCTTTGATAAATGAGGCGGTTCCAAAATGTCAGGCTTTGGAACCGTAACCTTAGATGTCAACTTGGAATCCTGATTCCTAAGTACTCAGGCCCTTAGCCGGGGTTAATTTTTTATAAGGAGTTTTAGATGAAAAAATCGAATTGTTTAATTGCCGCCGTGGTATTGGCGGCCCTTGTTTTGCCTTCCGCGCTTTTTGCCGGCGGCGGCAAAGAAGCGGCGGGCGCTTCCGGGCCTGTATACTTCGCCTGGGTTGGCCCCCTCACCGGGAACAGCAAGCAGTACGGGGATACGGAGAAGGCGGCGGTTGAGATCGCCCTGGAAGATATCAAGGCTGCCGGGGGGGTCCTGGGAGGCCGGGAGATCCTGGTTGATTATTATGACGACAAGAACGACGCCACCGAAGCGGTCAACATCGCCAACAAGATCATCGGCGAGGGGAAATACTCCGCCATCATCGGGCATTTTTCTTCTACCCCCGCCATGACCGCGGCGCCTATCTACAACGACGGGGAACTGGTGATGTATTCTCCCACCGCCTCACACGCGGATTTTTCTTCCCTGGGGGACTATATTTTCCGCAACACCCCCACCCAGGCCCTGGAGACCGCCGCTTACGCTGATTACGTCTACAACAACCAGGGCATCAGAAGCGTCGCCATTCTCAACGTGAATGACGATTGGGGCAACAACATCGCCAAGATTTTTACCGGTACCTTTGAAAAGCTGGGCGGCAGGGTTGTTCTTACCGAAAATTTTATTCCCAACCAGACCAAGGATTTTACCCCCATGATTGCCAAGGTTAAACAGGCGAACCCTGACGCCTTCTTCCCTGTGTGCTACTATTCCGAATCGGCCCAGATCCTTATCCAGATGGAATCCCTCAACTATAAACCCAAGCTGACCATCCTTTCGAGTTCGGCCCTCAAGCAGGAACTTATAGATGTGGCGGGCAAGCTGGCCGACGGCTGTTTCCTTATGAACACCTTTACCCCCGATATACCGGGCGCCGATTTTGCCCGAGTAATGAAGGCCTACAAGGACAAGACCGGCAAAGACGGAGACGCTTTCCTTATGCAGACCTACGACGTGGTACGCCAGCTCGCCGCGGTTATCAACCAGGCCAATTCGGCGGATTCAAAGAAGATGCGGGGGGTGCTCGCGGGGATGAAGGATTATCCCTCCCTGGCAGGCCCCTACGGCATGAACGAGATTGGAGACGCCGTGAGAAACCTCCAGCCCATCATGGTTGAGAACGGCAAGTTTGTGAATATCGCCGGCCGCTAGGAGCCTAGAGTTTTTCAGATTTCATGTGCGAAGCGCAACAAACTCCTAGGGGGCTTCCGAAAAAACCGTGAAGTCAAATCGACTTCGCGGTGAGCTTTTCCCAAAACTCGGTTAGTGCGAACCTCCGGTTCGATGGGAAAAGCAGCCTAAAGCCCGCTTTTTCATTTAAATTTAAGGTTGCTTTCCCAAAACTGAAGTTTTGGGAAAGCCTCCCCATGCTGCTGCATATAGCGTATACTTGTCGGATGTTATACTGGTGGCGGCTTGGCATATCAGGAACTAATTCGGCAGTCTCAACAGACCTGTATACGCTTCGCCGCTTGCGCGGCCCGGGCTGCAGCCGGAACGAAAGAAGAAAATGAGAAACCGCGGAAAAATATTCGGTTTATTTCTGCTCTTGTGCGGGGTCTTTTTGGGGTGCTTCTTCCTTTTAATCGCAGCGGCGGCCCGGGACAAGGCCCGGGAGGCCTCCGCTTCCCTGCCTCTCCGGGAAGAGTCGCCGGAAGAGGCCCCGGCCCCGAGGGTCCCCCGTTTCGCCCTTTTCCCCGGGAGCATACGGCCCGGGGAGCCGGTAACCATCGGATATTCGGCCGATTTTCGGGACCCCGGAAACCGGGATTTTCAGGCCCTCCTCCTGGACAGCGGCGGGAGGCGCCTGGGGAAAGCCCCCTTCTTCAGCCTTGGCACGGACGAGGAAGGGTGGGAGCTCAAGGCGGCGCTCCTGGCGGTTCCCTCCACCGCCGCAAGCGGACCGGCCCTTGTCCGCATCGAGGGGGCGGGCGGAACCGTAAAGGAGCTTCCCCTGGTCATAGAAAAGCGGGATTTCGTATCCGAGGTCATACCCCTCGACATGGCCAATACGGATATCAGGATCAAACCGGACCCCCAAAAGACCGCCGAATCGGAGCATCTTTGGGCCCTACTGTCCCGTACAGGTTCCGCCGTCTACAGCTCCGGCCCCTTTGTCCCGCCGGTAACATCCACCAGGCGGACCAGTTTCTTCGGTGACCGCCGGATCTATCGGTACGTTACCGGCGGCAACGACTCCTCCATCCACGCCGGAGTCGATTACGGGGTTCCCACGGGAACCGAAGTAATGGCCTGTGCCGCCGGCAGGGTGGTCCTCGCCCGTTTCCGCATCGCCACCGGGAATTCGGTGGTTATCGAACACATGCCGGGGGTCTATTCGCTCTACTATCATCTTGACCGGATCTCTGTGGGCGAAGAAAGCCTGGTGAAGGCCGGAGCCCTGGTGGGGCTTTCCGGTTCTACCGGCCTTGCCACAGGGCCTCATCTCCACTGGGAGATCCGGGTAGCCGGGGAAAACTGCGACCCCGACGCCTTTGTGTCCAGAGCCGTCCTTGACAAAACCGCCGTTTTAAGTCATCTTATAGAGCGTTAACCTTAACCATGGCAGGAAAGGAGGTGAATTCATTTGGCTCATATCATCGTAGATGATAACGAGATGCTGGAAAAGGCCATTAAACGTTTTAAGCGGATGGTGGAAAAAGAAGGCATCATCC
>JAISRW010000158.1 GCA_031273405.1 Treponema sp. | reverse complement strand
CCGCTCAAAATCCGAAAGGAGCTTGCCGTGCGTCTTTCCAGCCGGATTGCTGCCGATATTGACAAAACCTTCCTGCCGGACTGAACCCGCCGTCACCCATTCAGTCGCCTTTCGCCCGTACGGACGCGGGTCTCTGCCTGATATGGACGCAAATTCGTACATGGCCTAGGTTCGATTCGGTACATGGGTCGGGTACGAATCTGTACATGACCCATGTGTGGACTTCTGTCCGACACGGGGGCGAGCCTCTGCCCGACACGGGCGCGAGCCTTAGCCCCGTTAGTGCAGTCCCCTTCGCGTGTGCATATAATAGAAGGAAGATAACAGAGCGGCGCTAGATTTATCATTTCACATACGCCGCATGAGCTGAAAACGCCGCTAACGCCGCGTTTGACGCGGAAGCAATGCGTACACGACCATGACTGTCCGGATTGTTTTTGCTCATCCGCAAGCGCCGCGCCGTTCCAGAGGTGCCTATTTATCAACATAAATCTTCTATAATATACATTCACTCTGACAGACGGCATTTGCGGGGTTGCCCTATTGACTCTTTTTATTCAGATTCGGTAGACTTGTCAGCATGCCCTTGTAGCTCAGTTGGCAGAGCATATCCATGGTAAGGATAAGGTCAACGGTTCGATTCCGTTCGAGGGCTTTGTGTCTTCTAGCAGCCTGTGGTTCGATGGGAGTTTGCAAGGTATAAATTTGGGGCAAACTCCGAAAGCATGCCCGTTGATCGAGGTTTTTTGCATGAATATGCAAAAAACCTACAAGTGCAACAGGCTGCTAGAGAAGACCGAAAAGACAAGCCGGCGGCGCTTTGTTTGTCTGATCGAGGGTTTTGCGCCTTATTTGTGTTTTAACGGAGGAATATATGGCGAGTAAAAAACAGGCCGTAGAGTTGGTGGCGCTTCAGTGCAGCGAATGTAAGCGGCGGAATTATACCACCCAAAAAAATCGGCGGAATACCCAGGAAAAGCTGACCTTGAGTAAATATTGTCCCTTTGATCGGAAGCATACTCTGCACAAAGAGACCAAAGTGAAATGAGCTGAATTAGGCGTATAGCTCAGTTGGTAGAGCAGCGGTCTCCAAAACCGCAGGTCGTGGGTTCGAGGCCTACTGCGCCTGGGAGTGTTTCTAGCACAGCGGACAGAGGCGGTAGGCTTCGAAGGGTTTAGCCCGCCGACCTGCGGGAGGAAAAGGGGCCATGAATGGCCCCGGCAGGGCTAAACCCCGGACTGGAAGCCCGAAACAGGAGGTTGAGGGCTGGAAGGCGAAGCCTACTGCGCTTGGGAGTGTTTCTAGCACAGCGAACAGAGGCAGTAGGCTTCGAGTCTGTTGTGCTTGGGATTTAAACTAAAGTAGGAAGGGACGGCATGGGCAAGATTGTTCAGTTTATAAAAGAATCTTACGCTGAACTCCGGAAGGTTATATGGCCGAGCCGGGAAGCTGTAATAAGCTCAGTCAAGGTTGTTATTGTTTCCACCTTAATCATAGCCGCGGTTTTGGGCCTGGTGGATGTTTTGCTGCTCCTTGGTGTGCAGGCGATCTTTTAACCGAAAAACGTAAAACCCTTAGGGCGTTGTTACGGGCAGGAGAAAAAACGAAATATGGCTACGGGCTGGTATGTCCTCCATACTTATTCAGGGTATGAGAATAAAATAGAAAAGACCATCCGTATGATGACCGAAATGGGGGAACTGGACAAAGAAGTGGTCCGAGATGTCAAAGTCCCCTCAGAAGAAGTGGTGGAAGTCCGGGACGGCAAGAAAAAGACCCAGATCCGCAAATTTCTTCCCGGTTATATTCTGGTAGAAATGGATCTCCCCGATCAGGATTGGAAGGCCGCCACCTCTAAAATCAGAAAGATTCAGGGAGTCACCGGCTTCGTAGGCACCCCAGCGGATCGGAAACCCAATCCCCTTACCGGCGACGAAGCCAGGGGGATACTCCAAAAATCCGGCGAGATCAAGGGCGAGCGTCCGGCGCGGGCCCGCCAGTCCTTTGCCGCCGGGGAACAGGTTAAGATCATCGATGGTCCTTTTGAGTCTTTTACCGGGACCATCGAAGAAGTGAACCAGGAAAAGAATAAGCTCAAGGTGATGGTCGGCATTTTCGGCCGGAACACCCCTGTGGAAGTTGATCTTCTACAGGTAGAGAAGCTGTAGCAATAAGTAGGAGGGGGCTTCCCCCGCTAGTCCGGCGGCAGCCGGGCACACTACGAAGGAGTTTTTATGGCAAAGAAAAAAATTGCCGCCCTTATCAAATTGCAGTGCCCTGCGGGGAAAGCCACTCCGGCGCCCCCTGTCGGGCCCGCATTGGGACCTCACGGCGTCAGCAGCCCCCAGTTTGTCCAGCAGTTTAACGACCGGACAAAGAGCATGGAACCGGGGCTCGTGATTCCTGTGGTCATCACCGTCTATGCGGACAAGTCATTTACCTTCATACTCAAAACCCCGCCGGCCGCAGTGCTTATCAAAAAAGCCATGGGTCTTGAAAAGGGGTCCCCCGAGTCCCACAAAACCAAGGTAGGCAAGCTTCCAAAAGCGAAGTGCGAAGAAATCGCCAGGCTGAAGATGGCCGATCTCTCGGCCAACGACATCGATGCCGCCATGAAGATCATCGCCGGCACTGCTCGGTCCATGGGCGTGGAGGTGGAAAAATGAAACGGGGGAAAAAATACAGGGAAACTATTAAGAAATACAATCCCGCCGACGCCTACGAGCTTAAAGCAGCCATGGATTTGGTAAAATCTATGGCTTCCGCGAAATTCGATGAAACCGTGGATCTTTCGGTAAAGGTAAACCTCAAGAAAAGCCAGTCCGTTCGGGATACCGTCGTGCTTCCCAACCAGTTTAAAGAAGAGAAAAAGATTCTGGTTTTTTGCAAGCCTGAAAAAGAAAAGGAAGCCCAGGACGCCGGAGCGGCCTTTGTGGGCGCCGATGACCTCATCGAAAAGGTTAAGGGCGGCTGGATTGGCTTTGACGTGGCCGTCGCCACCCCGGACATGATGAAAGACGTCGGCAAGCTCGGAATGGTTCTCGGCCGTAAGGGCCTCATGCCCAACCCCAAGACCGGTACCGTAACTTTCGACCTCAAAGGCGCCCTGGCCGAACTCCGCAAGGGCCGTACCGAATTCAGGGCCGACAAGACCGGAGTGGTCCACCTGGCGGTAGGCAAGGTTTCGATGGAAGCGGAAAAGCTTGCCGAGAATGTTCAGATTGTAATTGCCGAAATCCAGAGGAAGCGGCCTGTGGACGCCAAGGGCGAATTCGTCAGGACCATTTCGGTGGCTTCTACTATGGGCCCGGGCGTATGGGTCTCTGTGAGCAAGGAGGACTAAACTATGGCTATTGTAGCGAAAAAAATACAAGACTCTAAAACCCAGGCTATTGATGAGCTCAAAGAAAACTTCAAGAGTTCAGCCGACTTTATTTTTGCCGATTACCGGGGTCTTACGGTAGAGCAGATTACCGCTCTCCGCAGGCGGCTTCGGGACAAAGACGCGCGCTTTAAGGTTGTCAAAAATAACTTTGCCCGGATTGCCTTTGAACAGCTCTCCGCCCCGGATGTGTCAGGCTATCTGACAGGCCCCACGGCGGTGACCATAAGCCCCAAGGATGCCAACGAGGTCGCCAAGATTCTCCTGGACTTTGCGAGAGAGGTTCCGGCCCTCCGTGTTAAGGGGGGGCTTTTGGGGCATGCGGTTTATGACGCCGGGCAGGTAGCGGCTTTTTCCCGGCTCCCCGGCAGGCTGGAGCTTATTTCCATGCTTATGTCGGTAATGAACGGTCCCGCCCGGAACCTGGCGGCGGCCCTCAACGATATCCCCGCCCGGCTGGTGCGTACCGTTAAAGCCATCGCCGACAAGAAGGCCGAAGGCGGCGGGGCGTAATTTTGCACCTACTGAGTCTTTCCCGTCAAACCGGAGGTTCGCGCTAACCGGGGTTTGGGAAACGTTCTAATTTTTGGATTTACAGGCCCTTCAGGCTTTGGGAACCAAGGTTCCGCCGCTGCTGTTCTGTCGGGTTTTAACGGGCATGTCCCGGCGCGTTTCGTATGGTCCGCGTAAATTTATTGAGGAGAAGATAATATGGCAGCCACAAAAGAAGAGATTTTAGAAGCGATTGCTTCCATGACGGTTCTGGAGGTTTCGGAACTGGTTAAGGCCATGGAAGAGAAATTCGGTGTTTCCGCCGCCGCCCCTGTAGCGATTGCCGCTGCGGGAGCCGCCCCCGCCGGGGCCGCTCCCGCGGAAGCCGCGGAGGAACAGACGGAATTCACGGTTATTCTCAAGGCCTTTGACGCATCTAAAAAGATTGCGGTCATCAAGGAAGTTCGGGCCGTTACCGGCCTGGGCCTCAAAGAAGCCAAAGACCTCGTGGAAGGGGCTCCCAAGCCCCTCAAGGAGAATATCTCCAAGGATGAGTCCGCGAAAATCAAAGAAACAATCACTGCCGCCGGCGGTACGGTTGAAATTCTGTAAATTCGCAGAATTAACAGTTTGTTTTTCTCATAAGTCCCGGCCCTTCAAGGCCGGGATGGGGTTTCCGGTCCCGGCCGGAAGCCTTTCGTAATTTCAAAATATATCGGGAAAAATACCAGGGGGAAGGAATGGCAAAAGTAAAAACTGTCGCCAAACGGACGTATATTGGTAAGGATATCCAGGATGTGATGGATCTGCCGGATCTCATCGATATTCAGCTCTGTTCTTATGAGCGTTTCCTTCAGCGGGAAAAGCTCAGGAAAAAGCAAAAACCGGATCTCCAGGGTCTGGAAGAAGTGTTCAAGTTATCCTTCCCTATCGAAAGTCCCAACGGGGATATGATATTGGAGTATGAATATTATACTTTGGATGAGGAAAGCATAAAGCTCACCGAACAGGAATGTAAGCAGAAAGGGCTGACCTATTCGGTTCCTCTCAAAGCCAGGATAAATCTTATCTTCCAGCAAACCGGCGAAATACGCCAGAAAGACATCTATATGGGAGATATTCCCATCATGAGCGAGAGGGGGACCTTTATCATCAACGGTGCGGAACGGGTTGTGGTTTCCCAGATCCACCGGTCCCCGGGCGTTGTTTTCAGCCACGAGAAAGGCATCTTTTCGTCCAGGATCATTCCCTACCGCGGAAGCTGGCTGGAATTCGAAATCGACCAGAAAAAAGAGCTTATCTACGCCAAGATTGACCGGAAAAAGCGCATCCTGGGGACCATTTTCCTCCGGGCCCTGGGCTACGAGAACCGGGAAGAGATCATCCGTTCTTTCTATAAAATCCAGGTCTTGGAGGTTGAGGACGACAGGGAGACCCGTGAAAAATTCTCGGGCCGCGTGCTGGCTAAGGCCGTATGGGTCTCCACGCCGGATGAGAATTCCAGGGAGGGCAAGAAAAAGCTCTACCGCGCCGGCGACAAGCTTCATCCCCATGATGTGGACGAGCTTCTCGCCAACAGCGTCAAATCGGTGGAGGTCATCGATTTTGAGGCCGATGGTTCCCTCAATTCACCCATGCTTCTCAATTGCTTTGAACGGGAGGAGATCAAATTCGTCAAGGAAGATCCCAACCGGGACGAACCCTCCAGGGAAGACGCTCTCTCGGCGGTTTACTCGGTCCTCATGCCCGGAGAATCCATCACCGTGGACGCGGCGGAAAAGGATCTCAACAGCATATTCTTTACTCCCCGGCGCTATGACCTGGGCAGGGTAGGGCGCTATAAACTGAACAAGAAATTCGACCTCAGAATTGCAGAAAATGAGTCGGTCAAGAAGGATTATACCCTCACAAAAGACGATATCATCGCGACCATGAAATTCCTTATCAAAGTGTATATAGGCGACGAAAACATCGACGATATTGACCACCTGGGGAACCGGCGGGTGCGTTCTGTGGGCGAGCTCATGGCCAATGTCATGAAAACAGCCTTTAGCCGCATGGACCGTATCGCCCGGGAGCGCATGAGTCTTAAAGAAACCGATACCATTAAGCCCCAGGATCTCATCTCCATAAAGCCCATAGTCGCGGTTATCAAGGAATTCTTCGGTTCCAGCCAGCTTTCGCAGTTTATGGATCAGGTGAACCCCTTGGCGGAGCTGACCCACAAGAGGCGGCTTAACGCCCTGGGGCCCGGAGGCCTTTCGCGGGACCGGGCGGGCTTTGAGGTCAGGGATGTCCACTATACCCACTACGGCCGCATGTGCCCCATTGAAACACCGGAAGGCCCGAATATCGGCCTCATTGTGTCCCTGGCAAATTATACCAGGGTTAACGAATACGGCTTCCTGGAAACCCCCTATCGCAAGGTGGTGAAGGGAGTAGTGACCAAAGAGATCGAGTACCTTTCGGCCATGGACGAGGACCGTTATTATATAGCCCAGGCGTCGGCCAAACTTACCCCCAACGGTTCTTTCGCGGACGATCAAATTTCCTGCCGCCGTCAGGGGGATTATACCACCCGGGGCCCCGAGGACATTCAGTACATGGATGTGTCTCCCAAGCAGATTATTTCGGTATCCGCTTCGCTCATTCCCTTTCTGGAACACGACGACGCCAACCGGGCCCTCATGGGAAGCAACATGCAACGCCAGGCGGTGCCTCTGGTTTTTCCCGACCCGCCTAGGGTTGGTACGGGCATGGAAGGGAAGTGCGCCTATGATTCGGGGGTTCTTGTCAAGGCCCGGCGGAACGGGACCGTAGTGCGGGTTACTTCCCAGGAGATTGCCATCAAGCCGGAGGACGCCTCGAGCGCGATTCCCGAAGCCACAGCCGACGGCTTTGACACCTACAAGCTGGTGAAATACCAGCGGACCAACCAGGACACCTGCTATAACCAGCGGCCCATAGTCAAAGTTGGGGAGAAGATCGCCGCGGGCCAGGTGGTTGCCGACGGGCCGGCCACAAAAAACGGGGAGCTTGCCCTGGGCCGGAATATCCTGGTGGGATTTATGCCCTGGAACGGGTACAACTACGAAGATTCGATCCTGATTTCAGAACGGGTGGTAAAGGACGATATGTTCACCTCCATCCATATCAAGGAATTTCAGATTGAAGTGAGGGAGACCAAACTGGGGCCGGAAAAGATAATCCGGGATATCCCCAACACGTCGGAAAAGAGCCTCGACAACCTGGACGAAGACGGAATCATCCGGGTAGGCGCCAAAGTGCGTTCAGGGGATATACTGGTCGGCAAGGTGACCCCCAAAAGCGAGACCGAAACTACGCCGGAATTCAAGCTTCTCAATTCGATCTTTGGTGAAAAAGCCAAGGAGGTGCGGGATTCGAGCCTCAGGGTGCCCCACGGTATCGAAGGGACCATCATCGACATCCAGCGGCTTAAGCGCGCCGAGGGGGACGACCTTAACCCCGGGGTCGACGAAGTGGTCAAGGTCCTCATCGCCACCAAGCGCAAGCTTCGGGAAGGCGACAAGATGGCCGGCCGCCACGGCAATAAAGGCGTTGTCGCCAGGATCCTCCCCGAAGAGGACATGCCCTATATGGAAGACGGCACTCCCCTGGATCTCTGCCTTACCCCCCTGGGGGTTCCCTCCCGTATGAACATAGGCCAGCTCCTTGAAACCGAGCTTGGCTGGGCGGGTTCCACCCTGGACGAATGGTATTCGGCGCCGGTGTTTCAGTCTCCCTCCACCGCTCAGATCGAGGAGAAGCTCAAAGAGGCGGGGCTCCCGGTAACCAGCAAGACCGTGCTCAGGGATGGCCGCACAGGCGAGCCTTTTGTTAATCCCATTTTCTGCGGGATTATTTACTTCCTCAAGCTTCACCATCTGGTGGACGACAAGATGCACGCCCGGTCTACGGGCCCCTACAGCCTGGTGACCCAGCAGCCCTTGGGCGGAAAGGCCCAGTTCGGCGGCCAGCGCCTGGGGGAAATGGAGGTCTGGGCCCTGGAAGCCTACGGCGCCGCCAATACCCTGCAGGAGCTCCTCACCATCAAGTCCGACGACATGACCGGCCGGTCGAAGATCTACGAGGCCATTGTAAAGGGAGAGCCTTCCACCACCGCCGGGATTCCCGAATCCTTCAATGTCTTGGTACAGGAACTGCGCGGCCTGGCGCTGGACCTCACCATCTATGACAACAAGAACAAACAGATTCCCCTTACCGAACGGGACGAGGAATTGATCGCCAAGAGCGGCTCGAATTTTTAGAGCCCGGAGTTAGGAGTTTGCCGCGTTTCGCGCATGAAGTCTCAAAAACCGCCGATCAGGCGGTTGCGAACCTACAGTTCGATGTGAGGTTTTATGCGCAAAGCGCAACAAACTCCTAGGGGAGGATATTGGAACTGGGACATCCCGTAACCGGCAGGCTCGGGGCAAGCCCTAAACTTCCCCGTAAATTGAGAATGAAGACGAAAAACCACCAAGTCGAAGCAGACCGTAGGTCTGACGAACCTTCGAACCGAAGGTTCGTGGTTCTCCGTTCGCAGGCGCACAAAGGAGCTTGATGCCGAAATTCTTTCATCAATTTGTGAAGGCCCTGAGCTTTTCCCAAAACTCGGTTAGTGCGAATCTCCGGTTCGATGGGAAAAGCTTCCAAAAAAGCGGCCTAAAGCCCGCTTTTCATTTGTTGTCCATTATGCGCGTTGCCGGACGGCTATCCTTTAACTGCCCCGGAGGTCAGGCCGGAAATGAAGTAACGCTGGAGGAATATAAACATAACGGTAACCGGAATCGACGAGAAGAGGGAGGCGGCCATCATATTGCCCCAGTTGCTCTGGAATTCTCCCAGATAGGTAAGCTGGAGGCCGGGGGCCAGGGTGCGGAGATTCCCCTGGGTTATCAGGGTGAGGGAATAGATCAGATCGTTCCAGCTCCAGACAAAACCGTAGATGGCGATAGAGATCATGCCGGGGATTGCCAGGGGCAGGATGATACGGAAAATAGTGGTCATCGTTCCGGCCCCGTCCACCCTGGCGGACTCGATGAGGGAATTGGGGATCTGATCAAAATAGGATTTGAGGGTCCAGGTCCCCACCGGCAGGGTAAAGGTGATATACGACAAAATAATCGAAAGATAATTATCCAGCAGCCCGAAACGTTTCATCATAAGATAAATCGAGACAAGCAGGATCGCCTGGGGAAAGGCCTGGCTCATCATAACCAGGGTCATCAGGGACTTTCTGCCCCGGTAACGGTATTTAGAAAAACTATAGCCCCCAAAAACCGACACAAAGGTGGCGAAAAAACTCGAGACCAGGGAAACAAAAAGGGAATTTTTTAAATAGGTCAATATCCGGGGATTGGATATAACATTCCTGAAATTTTCCACCGTGGGATTTGAAAAGACCGTGAGCCTGAAGGTATCTGCCGATGTCTTAAACGATGTGTTGATCATCCAGAACTGGGGGAAAAAAACAAAGCCCCCGATTGCAACCAAAAAGACCCAAAAGAAAATACGGAACCCCGGGGTAGGTAAAAACAACCGGGGTTTGGCGCTGATCCGTTTTTTCATTCTCCCCCCTCCTGAACCCGGCGTATGTAAATAAAACTAAAAAAGCACAATAGAACCGCCCAGATGGTTCCCACCGCGGCGGCAAAGCCCATGTTGTAGTATTTAAAGGCGTTCCGGTACACTTCAATGGAAAAAGTAGTGGTAGCCCGGGCCGGCCCCCCCTCGGTCATAACCCAGATAAGATCAAAATGCTGGAGATTGCCGATAGTTCCCAGGATAAGAACCAGGGAGATAATGCCCTTCATTTCTGGCAATATGATGTAGAAAAAGGCCCGCAGATTCCCCGCGCCGTCCATCCTGACCGCTTCAAGCTGATCCATGGAGATCCCCTGGAGGCCCCCCAAAAGAAAGGCCATATACCAGGGCAGCATTTGCCATGTCCGGGCAATCACCACCGCCGCCATGGCGGTTTTTGAGGAGCCAAGCCAGTTGACATTCCCCTTGGTCATTCCCAAGAATTTCAGAAGCCCGTTAAATACCCCGTATTCGCCGTGGAAGATCCACATCCAGAGAAAACCTATAGCCACTCCGGGGATGATCCAGTTCACCAGGGTGATTCCCCGGAGCAGTTCTGAAAAACGGAATTTGGTGTTTAATATAACCGCCCAGATAAACCCCGTCACAAAGGGGAGCAAAGTGGCGGCTGTCACAAAACCTACGGTATTTTTTAATACGCCGAAAAAATTGGGATCGGTGATCAACTGCCGGTAATTTCCGAAACCTATAAATGCGGTTTCCTGGGAAAGCAGGCTGTTGTTGGTAAAGCCCATGACCATGGAATTGATAAAGGGATAGAGGATGATGACACAAAAAACCGCTATTGCCGGCAAGGCCAGCAAAAATCCGGTTTGTCCGGCGCTGATTCCTTTTCTTTTTTCCAATCCGGTCATGGGCCGCTCCTTCATCCGCCGCTCTTTTACCTTAAATTGTAAAAGAACAGCTTTACATTACCTGACGGTTTTTAGCCGCGATGCGGCATCATCGGCGGCCCGCTGGGGGGTTTTATCCCCCATAAGGCAGGCCTGAAGTTCTTCCACGAGGATCGTGGTAAGCTGATTTTTCTGGGGGCTCAAATCAAATTCCCCCAATTCTCCGGTGGCGGTAATTTTACTCCAGTTGCTTACCCAAAAATCGCTTTGTACCTCCTGACTGGCAAGTACGGGCTTCAGAACCGGGGGCATACCATTCTGGGTAAAGTAACGCATGGATACGGGCTGGCTGACCAGGTGTTTCGCAAAGGCCACCGCATCGCTTTTGGAAGGAGACTTATCGAATACCACCAGCATGTGGCCCCACATCATGGATCGGGAAGTATCCCCGGCCTTGAGCACCGGCCGCACCATGGGGCGGGCAAGCTGGGAAAGCCGGTCCGCGGGAATTCCGTTGCCCGTGAGGATGCCCTTGGCAAGAATGGCGTCGTCATAAAAAGCGATGCGGCCCTGGGCAAAAAGCTTGCGGGAATCAAAACGGCTCATATTGGTTCTGATATATTTTTTATCCATCAGACTTTTGTACCAGGCAAGGGCCTGAACACCCTGGGCGCTATTCACCGTTACATTGCCACCCGCGTCATATATACGGCCGCCGAAGGTCCACAGCCAGGGCATAAAATCATTCGCCGCGGTAGCGTCTTTAGTGGCCACGCCGTAGGGAATAATATCCCCCGGCAGTTTTGAGACCGCCTCCAGGCAGCGTTCAAATTCGGCAATGGTTTTGGGCGGTTCCGCAAACCCGGCCTGGGAAAG
>JAISRW010000117.1 GCA_031273405.1 Treponema sp. | reverse complement strand
GTGCTCATTTGTAACCCCATTTTGCTTACCTCTATGGGTAGCTTATAATTTGGGTGTCATTTTTATGATGAGGCACTTAACCTTTTCGGTGTCATTTTCGATGAGGCAATTCGGCCTCTTGACATGGTTCCTCAAAAACTATAGAGTAAAAATAGAAGGATAAGAAACAGGATGAACAGCCGGTAGAACAAAAGGGACGGACTCTAAAATGCGGCGCTCCCTTTGTTTGTTATTCCCGGCTAAAAATTACCTGGCCGGGGATTGCCGCCGGGACCGCGGGTTTGGAACCCGCCGGTTCCATGGGAGGCTCCATGGCTCGTCATTTCCTGGCTTTTAATTCCGTTGAATTTTCCTATCCCTCCTCGGTATACCCGGTTCTGAAAAATATCAGTTTTGAAACCGCCTCGGGCTGGACCGGCGTCACCGGGAAAAACGGCGCGGGCAAGACCACCCTGCTGCTCCTTGCCGCGGGGCTTTTTCGGCCCGACGCGGGAAGCATCCTGCGCCCCGGCCGCGTCCTCCACTGCCCCCAGCGTACCGACAGCCTCCCCGAATCCTGGGAGGATCTTTTTTTTAGCGCCGATAACGAAGCGGGCCGCCTCATGGACATCCTGGGGATAGAGGCGGACTGGCCCTACCGCTGGGAGACCCTCAGCCACGGGGAACGCAAGCGCTTCCAGTTGGCCGCCGCCCTCCACGGAAACCCGGCCCTGCTGGCGGTGGACGAACCCACCAACCACCTGGACAGGGAGGCCGGAACCCTGGTGCGGGAGGCTCTGGCGTCGTACCGGGGCGCCGGCCTCCTGGTAAGCCACGACCGGGCGTTGCTGGACCGGCTTTGCGGGAACTGCCTCTTTCTCCGGGAAGGGGGCGTAACCTTGCGGCCCGGCGGCGTGTCCCGGGGGCTTATCGAGGAGGAGCGGGAACGGGCGGAGCGGCGGGGCTTGAGGAAAAAGCTCGAGGACGAGGAGGAGCGGCTTGCGGCCGCGGCGGACCAGCGGCGGCGTATCGTGGAAGGATCCCGGAACCGGCTCTCGAAACGGGGGATAGATCCCTCGGACGGGGACACCCGGGGGAAGATCAACCTGGCCCGGCTTTCCGGCAAGGACAGGACCGGGGCGGATCAATACAAACGGATGAAAAACCGGGCGGAAAAAGCCGGGGAGGCCCTGGAGCGGGCGGGGGCCCTTCGGGAACGGAAACAGGGCCTCCGCCTTGGAGGGCAAAAGGCCAGGGCGGACCGCCTCTTCTCGATTGAAGCGGGAAGCCTCTTTTTAGGGGAAGAGACGGAAGGGCGGCGGCTCTTTTTCCCGGAGTTGGTTATGGGCCCCTCGGACCGGATCGCCCTGACCGGCCCCAACGGTTCGGGGAAATCGACCCTGATCCGCCGCATACTGAGCCGCCTTCCCGCCGCGCTCCCCCGGCTCTATCTGCCCCAGGAACTCACGCCGGAAGAAAGCCGGGGCATCCTGGACGCGGCGCTTGGGGAGGAGGAACAATTCCGGGGAGAAATCTTCGCCCGGTTTTCGCGGCTCGGCTCCGATCCCCGCCTGCTTTTCCGGTCAGCCCTGCCAAGCCCCGGGGAAATACGGAAGCTGTCCATTGCCCTGGGCATTTTCCGCGATCCCGCCCTCATCGTCATGGACGAACCAACCAACCACCTGGACCTAGCCTCCGTCGGCCTTTTGGAAACGGCCCTGGCCGAATATCCGGGGGCCCTGCTCCTGGCGAGCCACGACGGCCTCTTCCTCTCCCGCCTCACCGGTACGGAGTGGGCCGTCGCCCGGCAGGGGCCGGATTCGGTTCTGCGGGCGGGCAAGGCTGGCGCGGGGGTTTAGTCCGGATTCTCGTAGCTCTTGTACATAAAGCGCCGGATCTTCTGCTGGGCGTTTTTCTCAAAGGGCTCTTTCCTCAGACAGAAGTCGGTTATCTTTTTATAGCCCACCAGGGAACGGTTAACCTGTTCTATTTCCTTTTTTATGAGGCCCCTGATAAATTCTTCATCCCCTTCTTTTCCGGGATAATCTGCGGCCAGATTTTCGTAGTTGGGGACCGCGACGGCGAAGATCTGTTCCCCGCCATATTCCTTTTCCCTGCGGCCCACCACCAGGATCTCCGCAATCAGCCTGGATTCGCTGAAATGGGCTTCGATTTCTTCGGGGTAGATGTTCTTGCCCCCGGAGCTGACGATGAGGTTCTTCTGCCTGCCGTTGATATAGATGAAGCCGAGTTCGTCCCGGCAGCCCAGATCGCCGGTTTTAAGCCAGCCGTCGGCGGTGATCACCTCGGCGGTGGCTTCGGGGTTTTCGTAATAGCCCAGCATGATCGAGGGGGATTTAACGGCGATTTCTCCCACCCCTTCCTCGTTGGGGTCCAGGATCCTGACTTCCGTATACTTTACCGGAAGGCCAACCGAGGCGTTTCTCCTGTGCCAGGGGGTATTCACGCTTATGAGGGGGCTGTTCTCGCTCGTCCCGTAACCGTGGACGATGTTGAAGCCGAAGGAGTCAAAGAAGTCGGCCGTTTTGGGGCTTAAAGGGCCGCCGCCGGCGACCATCATTCTTATGGAAGCCAGAGAGGCTTTTTTGCGGATGAATTTAAAGAATTTTTTGCCGAAGCCGACCCGGCCCCGCTTGGCTTCCCCCAGGGATATGGCCCGGAATATATTGAGGATGCCCCTGACTATTCCCGGCAGAGCCATGTATCCCTTGTTAATGGCGGCCATGACCTTGTCGTAGAGGAGGGGCACGGCAATGAGAAAGGTGCCCCCAGCGTCCCTGATATCCTCCACAACCACGGAGCCGACGATTTTTTCGACGATGATAGTGCCCGCCCCGACGGTCAGGGGGGCTATGAAGGAACAGGTGGTGGGGTAGGTGTGGTGCAGGGGGAGCACGTTGATGAATATGTCTTCGAAAGAGGGCCTGAGGGACAGTATCGCCGCGTTGGCATTGGCGATTATTCCCTTGTGGCAGAGGGTTACCCCCTTGGCAAAGCCGGTGGTTCCGGAGGTAAAGACTATGGAAACCGGGTCTCTTTCGGCAATATCCGAAACCCCCGGCAGGCTCTGGTTCCCGGCAGAGGCGCCGAAGGAGCTGAAGGAATTGTTGCCTTCTTTAGCCATGGTCACCAGCACGGGGATATTGATTCCCCTGGAAGGAAGGGATTCGGCAAAGGTCTCTTTCCGGGCGGAATAAAAGAAAGCCTTGGCCCCGGTTATTTTAAGGATATTGGCGCATTCGTCTTCGGAGGCCAAAAAGTCTACCGGAACTATCACCAGGCCGGCAATGGCCGCGCCGGCCCAGACCGCCATCCATTCGGGTCGGTTTTCGGCCCACAGGGCGACCCGGTCTCCCTTGGTAAGCCCCGCCGCCAAAAGCCCCCGGCCAATGCGGCGGCATTCGCTGGCAAACCTGGTAAAAGACCAGCGGGTAAATTCCTTCACTCCGCCGGAACGGTAAAAAATGGCGGTTTTTTCCCCCCATTTAACGGCAATACTGTCAAGCCACGCGGAAAAATTCGGATAAGGGACATCAGGCGCATCGCTGATATAATCAGAATAATCAAGCATATCTATATGATACACAAAACCGGTAATATTGTCGAGTTCAAGTTAGCCCAAGGGCATAAACTTAGGATTTTTTTTGCTTCTCCAGGGCCCGTTCCAGGTGGCGCAGCCGGTAAGCGGCGTAGGCTTCTTTGCCGTATTCGGTCATCTCCCAGGCATCATCATCACCCGAGCCCGAGCGTTTTACCAGTTTGAGCAGGGCAAGGTCGGCCATGAGCTTTTTGATGGTATTGGTAGGTACCGGGTAATCCTTGCGTACCGTTTTATTCAAATCGGGGTTGAGAATATTTCCCAAAAAGCGGGAGATATCGGAGGTGGTTTTAGCCAGGGAAAGCTCCGGGCTAAGGAGCCTGAACAGCCTGAGATACCGGAACTGGGTGGTGTTTTCCCAGTTGTCTCCGGGGGCGTACCAGAAGCTTAGGGAGAGCTTGTTCACCGCCAGCACCTTGAGGGCCTGCTTCATCTGCTCCCTGACCCGGCTTACCAGGGTACCCCCCTCCATGCGGAGTTGGTTTTTGAGGTTCTCGTTTTCCAGGATGAGCCGGGAAAGCTCGTTTGCCACCGAAGGGTCTATGGCTTCGCTGCCGG
This sequence comes from Treponema sp., assembly GCA_031273405.1. The sequence goes on along the minus strand of JAISRW010000117.1, from coordinate 427 downwards.
GCACCCATCCCCGGCGGGGGTTAAGGTTCATAGCCTGAATGAGGAGGCCCTGGGCTTTTTGGCGCAGATCCGCCTGAGATGTCCAGGTTTCGCTCGAATGGCCCAGGAGCCGTTTCTTAAAGCCCTCCAGGGCCTTTACCAGTTCCGGGGATTTTTCCTTTTTGGCGGCCTTCCACCGGGCTTTTTCGTCAATCACCAGGGCAAGAACGGGAATGCCCCGTTTTTCCGCCCAGGTGAGCTCCGCCTCGGCCGCGAAGCTGCTGCCCAGGAGGGTCCCGCACTTATGGGCCGTGAGGTTAAGGAAATAATCACATTCCTCAACGGCCTTCCTGATAAGCCTCTGCTCGTTTTTGTCGCTTATGTCAAAGGCGTCCATGGTAACCGGAAGCGCCCCGATTTCCGTTACTACTTTTATCAAATCCCGGCG
>JAISRW010000017.1 GCA_031273405.1 Treponema sp. | reverse complement strand
TTTTTTATCGGCCAAACCGGGGACCCCAACATGGTGGCGGGCATTTCGCTCACCATGCCCCTTTTCATGGTGTCCCAGGGAATCGGGAACATCTTCGGGATCGGCTCGGCCAGCTATATCTCCCGGAAGCTGGGGGAAAAGAACCGCGCCGAGGCCCGGCATACCAACGCGGTGTCCTTTTATACCACCGTCGGCTTCGGCTTGCTTATCACCGCGGTGCTGCTGGTTTTCAAAACGCCCATCCTCCACCTGATCGGTACCAGCGCGGTAACCTTTCCCTACGCCGACGACTACTTTACCGTCATCACCTGGTTTATGGTTTTCGCGGTGGTGAATATCGGCCTTTCCGGGCAGGTCCGCAGCGAGGGCGCCACCGATAAGGCCATGAAGGGGATGCTCCTGGGGATCGCGGCGAACATCGTCCTCGATCCCATCTTTATTTTAGCTCTGGGCTGGGGAGTCGCCGGGGCCGCCTGGGCGACGATTATCGGACAGATCGCTTCGGTGGCTTATTTTATCCATCACTTTAGCTCGAAACATACGATACTCTCCATCAAGCCGCGGGACTTCAAACCAAACGCGGCGATGTACCGGGAAATCCTCAAGATCGGCATCCCGGCGGCCTTCTCCCACATCATCATGACCTTCTGCGCCATCCTTACCAATGTCATTGCCGCGGGTTACGGCGATTTTGTGGTGGCCGGCAGCGGCGTAAGTATGCGGGTTACCAGCATCTCCTTCATGCTGATCATGGCCTTGGCCCAGGGCTTTCAGCCCTTTGCGGGGTACAACTACGGCGCACGAAACTATACGCGCCTTAGGCAGGGGCTCAAGGTTACGCTGCTTTACACCACTTCCCTGGCCTGTTTTTTCCTGGTCCTGTTCCTCGCCGCGGGACCCGCGCTGATAGCCCTCTTTATCCGCGACGAAGCGACCGTCCGGGCGGGGACCACCCTGATCCGCGCCTTTGTGTGGGGCCTGCCCTTTATGGGGCTTCAGATGACCTTTATGGTTACCTTTCAGGCCCTGGGAAAGCCGGTGCTGGCCACGGTGGTTACCCTGGGGAGACAGTTTTTGTTTTACCTGCCGCTGCTGCTTATCTTAAATCACTTTTGGCAATTCAACGGGTACATTTACTCCCAGCCCCTGGCGGACCTGCTTACCAGTTTTGTCGCGCTGGCCCTGAGCTCGGCAATTTTCAAGGAGATGGGTAAGGGATCTGCCGAAGCCTATGAAAACCCGCCCGGCCTGAAGGGGGATGCGGAAATCGCGGCGGAGATCGTATATGAGTGAAACCAACCGAGGGAGTCTGCGGGACGATTTAATGTCTTCGGTTTTCCGCTTTAAGCGGGTCGGCCCCCTGGTTCCGCAGGAAATTGACGGCCAAAAAACAGACTTGAGTTTAAGCGAATTTGTTTTGTTGAAACGGATTGCCGGCGCCCCCGGCGGGGACATCGAAACGGTTCACGAGGACCTCCATGTTTCCAAACCCGCGGTGTGCCAGATGCTGGGGAACCTGGAGCGGAAGGACTACCTTAACCGCGAGGTGGATAAAACCAACCGCCGCAAACGGCTCCTCAGCCTTACGCAGAAGGGCCTGCGGGCGGTGGAGGTTATGGACAAGCGGGTCCACTCCTTCTTTGAGGAAATCATTACCCGTTTCGGTGAAGAGAACACCCGGGAATTTATCACCCTCTTTAACCGGTTCGCCGACGTAACCGAGACGATTCGGATGACGGGGAATTGGTTATGATGCTGGGAACGCAGTGTTAGAAGCGGTATCAGGCTTCTAAATATTTTTTAAAGCCCCCTTCCTTGATCCTCGAAAGCAGGGTATAATAGGGCTATCAAATTTTTCAGGAGGCAATTATGGGTGATACGGCAACTCCGGCAGCAGGAGTAAAACTGCAAGTAGGCGGCATTCTCAAATCGGGTATTGAAATCGGTGTGGCAAACATCGCTCCAATTCTGGTAAATACCCTGCTTTGGATAGTTACCATCTGGATTCCCTATATCAATGTGGGAACCACCATCGGTATGGTCGCGGGGATCATCGTCAAAGCCGGCAAGGGAGAGCCCATCTCCATGACGGAAATTTTCAACCCCGTTTACCGCAAGTATATGGGGGAATTTTTCCTTACCTCCGGCCTGGTTGGGGTGGGCGTCGGTATCGGTTTCGCCTTCTTTATAATCCCCGGCTGTGTTATTTCCATTGCCTGGAGCCTGGCCTTGCTTTTCGCCATTGATAAGGGCAAAAATCCTACGGAGGCTATTTCCCTGAGCAACCGGGTTACCTACGGATACAAGGGCGCCATCTTTCTTGCCAACCTGGCACTGGTGGTGGCCGCCGCTATCGCGGGGGTGGTGCTGGGCCTGATTCCCTTTATCGGCCCCCTCCTGGTCTTCGCGGTGATAGTGCTTGCCCTGTTTACGTCCATCGGCATACAAGCCTACGTTTATAAGGTGCTTTCGGCGGACCTTCAATAGCCTGGGGTGACAGACACCGTTTTCTAGGTAAAAGGTTTATATGCTGGAAAGGGACGCCTTAACGATAACGGAAATTGATCGGGTCCTGGCGGAGCGGAAAAAGTCCTGGGTTAAACCGGAACCAAAGTACCGCCGGGGTATCCTCAAAATCTTCACGGAAAACGCCGCCTCCCCCATGAACGGCGGGTACATGGCCT
>JAISRW010000272.1 GCA_031273405.1 Treponema sp. | reverse complement strand
CCAGGCCTGCGCCGACGCGGTTAACGCCGCCCCCGGAATCGAGACCAGCATCCTGGGCGACAGGGAACGCGGCTTTAAGGATCACGCCAAAGACATTCACCCCGGCACCGACTGGCGGGGTCAGATAATCCACGCCGAAAAGATCGGCCTTGGCTCGGGAAAATACGAACTGGTAACGGTAAAATAGGAGGTAATGTTATGAGCTGTCCAAACGTCAAAGAATGTTTCTGTCCAAACACAAGCTGCGCCAATCACGCGAAATGCTGCGAATGTGTGAAGAACCACCGGGACAGAGGCAACCTGCCGGTATGCCTGCGCCCCAAAGCGGACGCCCCCCAGGGAAAGAAGTAATGGAACTAGCGGCTTTCCCAAAACTGAAGTTTTGGGAAAGCCTCAATATTCGGAGGAAATTGTGCTGCCATGAAGACTGTCCGCGCCGCGCTTCGGGAAGATTTTATTAACCCCATACGGGACGCTCTTTGGGGGCATGTTTACCTAACCCCCGCGCTGGCCGCCTTAACCGAGTCTCCTCCCTTCATGCGGCTCCACCGGATCATGCAGTTGGGGCCGGCCTTCCATGTTTATCCCGGGGCCACCCACACCAGAGCAAGCCATTCCATCGGGGTATACCATCTGACCCGGCGGCTTCTTATCCACCTGGCCGGGCAGGGCGCCGAAGAATGGCTCAGTCCCGAGGGGGTGTTTTCGTTTCTCTGCGCCGCCCTTCTTCACGACCTGGGGCACTTCCCCTATACCCATTCCCTCAAGGAACTCTCTCTGGAGAAGCACGAAACCCTGACCGCCAGGATCATCCTGTCGGAACCGGTCAAAAGCCTCGCGGCCGCCGCCGGCGCCGATCCGGCCTTAAGCGCCGCCATAGTGGACAAGAATCTTCCCGGCGGGGGGAGGGAGCTTTTGTTTTACCGGAAGCTCCTGTCAGGCTGCCTAGACCCGGACAAGCTGGACTACCTTAACCGGGACGCCCAGTACTGCGGAGTCCCTTACGGGGCCCAGGACGTTGACTTTATCCTCTCCCGGCTTCATCCCCATGCCGAAAGGGGGGTGGATATAGACAGCCGGGGCATTCCCAGCGTGGAATCTATCCTTTTTTCAAAATACCTTATGTACCGGGCGGTCTACTGGCATCATTCGGTACGCTCCGCCACGGCGATGATCAAAAAAGCCCTCCTCGGGGGGCTTGAGGCGGGGCTTATCGCCGGGGAAGAGCTTTACGATCTGGACGATCAGGGGCTTTTCCTGCTGGCCGAAAACCGGGCCGCCCTGAGCGCGGGAAAAGGCCCGGGGAAGACGGTCTTTCCCCTGGTTCAGGCGGTTCGGGACGGCCGTCTTTTTGCCCTGGCTGCGGAATTTCCTTTTGACGAAAAATCCCACGGGCCTCTCCTGGACATCAGGGGCCGCTCCCGGCTGGAAGAAAGCCTGGCCGGGGAGCTCTCCGCCGCCCTGGGGAAGTCCGTCTCCGGCAGAGAACTCGTCATTGACGTCCCCGAGCCGGTTTCCTTTGAATCCGGTCTTTTTGTGGCCGATGAAGGCCGGCCTTTCGCCGGCAGTTCCAGCGCCTTTAAGCCGGAACTGGTGGAAGCTTTTGTAAAATCTCTCAGGATTGTGCGGATCTTTATAGACCCGATTCATGAATTAGGAGTAAGATTACCAGGGGAGGGGCAAATAAACGGGCAGGAGATCTTGAATATAACAAAAAAATGGATACATTTATTATAGGGAGTTTTTCAAAATTCGGTTGGTTTTGGGAAATTCTCTTATAGGGAGTAATTATAGGGAGCAAATGAAATGAAACTTCATAATACTGTTGAAGATGTTATTATAAGCCGGATAGAAGATATTTTTGAGACCCTCGAAAAAGAAGGGAATCCGGAAAATTTTTGCACCTGTGATCAATGCCGGATGGATACCGCCTGCTATGCCCTTAACCGCATCCAGCCGAGTTACATTGTTTCCAACCGGGGAGCGGCCCGCGTCGAACAGGAAACCATACGGCGGCAGCAGCGGGATGCGGATATTACGACCCTCATCAAGGAAGGCCTTAAGCAGGTCAATCATAACCAGCGTTCCATGGTTTCCCATAAGGCCCACAACGCTTTTGAGGCGTCGATCCCCCGTACTCCGGCTTTTAATGTTCCCGCCATCATAGGCCGCCTTTTTAACGGCAATAATTTCGCTCCCCTGGCGGACATCAAGGTGGAACTCCTCAAAGACGGCGACCTGGTGATCATGAAGGACAGCAACTGGGAGAACCCCTATAATTTAGTTTCCCACACCGAAGGGACCTTTACGTTCTGGCCCTGTCCCGTGCCGGCCATGGCTCCGGAGGAACGCAAAAGTTTTGAATATTCTATACGGGTAGAATCCCCCGATTTTGAACTCCTGCATCATTTTTTTACGATTCCGGTGGTCAGTGAAATCCTTGCCTCGTCTTCCTTGAGCCTGCGCCGCGCGTTTAAACTCCCCGACCTTTATATGTTCCCCCCCGGCGAAGCGGAGCAAAACGGATACCTGGGCTGAAACCGCCCCGAAAGCCGCCGCCCTGCTGAATAGTTTTACAAGCCTTTTCAAACCTTGGACGATTTTGGAAAAAGGCTTGTTTAGTGAGGCTTTCCCAAAGTACGCTGCGACTGAATAGTGAGCCTGTCCCAAAACTAATTAACTGTGCGCTGAAAGCGCATGGTTTTGGGACGAGTTCTTGGAAAAAGCGGCTTGAGGCCCGCTTTTTCCTCTAAAATTTAAGGAGTTTGTAAGGTATAAATATTCATTTTATGAATATTTAGAGGCTTTCCCAAAACTAACCGAGTTTTGGGAAAAGCTCTTTACACTGTTTTATGCGCAAAGCGCAACAAACTCCTAGTTACGTTTAGTTTAGAGGAACTGTATGTATAGAAAAATAGTCCGGATCTTTTTTATCGGTTTTGTTGTTATTGCCCCGACCTTCTCCCAAAGCGACGGATTTACTCCCATCGGGGCGGCTATGGCAATGGATCTCTACGCTCCTTCCCTGACGGCCCGGGGAGGATTCAGCACATGGTCGGGGAATTCGGCGGCTTCGGCCCTCAACCCGGCGGCCATGGGGGAGGCCCAGCGCATCGTCTTTGACGTCGGCTATCTGGGCCTTCCCAGCCTAGGGAGGGAGAGGGGATACGGAAACGCCGCCAACCTTGGGGCTGTTTTCCCCACCCGCATCGGGGTCTTTGGGGGTTCCCTTCATTTTATCCAGAGCCCCTTCGACGGTTTTCCGGTGGGAACGTCCTTTTCGGCGAACTTTAACGCGGCCAAGGAGCTTTATCCCGGGATGAGCCTGGGGGCCGGCCTCAATGCCGGCTTTAATGACGGGAATACTTGGACCCTTTCGGGGGATTTGGGTTTCCGTTATAACATGGGAAAGCTGGGGCCTCTGGAGAATTTTACCTGGGCCGCGGTGCTGAGAAGCATGGGGAAAAGCTGGATCTCCCCCATGTTCACCCCGGTCGGAGGGGTTTCCTTCGATTTTTTCAGGCTCCGGGGAGCCGACGGAAAGCCGGACCCCCTGCGTATAGGGCTGGCCGCCGATATAGGGGTGCCTACTTTTCAGAATTTAACCGGCAAGCTGGGTTTAAACTTTGTCATTGCCGATTTGATAACTGTTTCAAGTTCTTCTCACTTCAACCTTCGGGAAGGTATGGAAGGGCATTATCCCTCTCCCATCCCTTCCATCGGGATAACTGCCAACTTCAAGCTTAAATCGGGGGGACGCCGCATCATCGCCGACACCCTGCCTTCGGACGGGGAACTGGCGGTGGATCTGGCGGCCAAGCCCCTCTATAAGGGAATCTGGGCCATGGGCGCAGGCCTAACCTGGACCGTGGGCGTAGCCGACAGCGCCCCCCCGGCGATCGTCGTGGATTATCCCGAAATCCGCTGGATTTCTCCCAACAACGACGGCAAGGCGGACGATCTGGAATTCCCCATAAGCATTACGGATCAGCGCTATATCGCCGAATGGGTTCTGGAAATCAGGGACGAATCCGGCGGGACCGTAAGGACCTACCGGAACAAGGAAAGGCGGCCCGAAACCCAGGGGGTGCAAAACATACTCGACCGGCTCCTGGACGTAAAATCCGGGGTTGAAGTCCCCCCCACCCTGCGCTGGGACGGGGTGCTCGAATCGGGCGAAGTTGCCCCCGACGGCAGGTACTTCTTCACCCTCAGCGCCGCCGACGACAACGACAACAGGGCGGCGAGCCCCTCCTACGAGGTGGTGGTAGACAATACGCCCCCCGCTATCACCCTTGAACCCTTCCCGGAGGGCCAGGAGATATTCTCCCCCGACGGGGACGGGAACAAGGACACCCTCACCATCGCCCAGTCGGGCTCACAAGAAGATCTCTGGGAGGGCGGCATTTTCGATGCCTCGGGAGCCAAGGTAAAGACCTTCGATTTTACGGACGCGGAACCCTCCGCCGTTGTCTGGAACGGAACCGGCGATTCCGGTGAAATCCTTCCCGACGGGGTCTACAGTTACAGGATAAGCGCCACCGACAAGGCCCTCAATACCGGGAGCGCCGAACTGGGAAACATCATCGTCAGCACCATACAGCCCCAGGTCAGCCTCACCATTTCCGATGCCTGGTTCTCCCCCAACGGCGACGGCGTTAAAGACACCGTGACCCTTAGCCCGGTTGTCCCGGTTAAGGACGGGATCGTAAGCTGGGAAATCCTCATCCGGGACAGCCCCGGAAACCC
>JAISRW010000259.1 GCA_031273405.1 Treponema sp. | reverse complement strand
ACCCCCGAGACGGCCAGGGCCGCGTATTCCCCCAGGCTGAATCCGGCGCAGCCCGCAGGCTCTATGCCCCTCTCTTTGAGATACGCCGCGGCGGCCAGATTGGCCAGGGTAATGGCGGGCTGGGAAATATCGGTGCGTTTGAGGGTTTCCTTGTCCGATTCGCCCAGGAGGGCCTTCATGTCCCTGCCGGTGATATCCGAAGCCAGGCTGAAAAGTTCTTTAAGCGAAGAACCGCCCGCTTCCAGCAGATCCAGAGCCATCCCCGGATACTGGGCTCCCTGGCCGGGAAATAAAAAAAACGCTTTTTTCATATCTTTATTATGACAAAACCATAGAAATTGTCAACATAGAATTGCTGCCTACCAAACAATGAGGTTCCCTCCGTAGGTAAGGCCGCCGCCGAAGCCGACGGTCATGACCAGATCGCCCCGGCGGAGTTTTTCGCCCCGGTTAAGCTCGTCCAGGGCAATGGGTATGGAAGCCGCCGATGTATTGGCGTATTCTTCAATATTAAGGAAGAACTTTTCTTCCGGGATTTCCAGCCGCTTTGCCGCAGCCTGGACAATCCTGGCGTTAGCCTGGTGGGGCACAATCCAGGCCAGATCTTCAACCTTGATCCCCTCTTCGGCCAGGAGCTTTTCGATGGTTTCGGTCATAGCCTTGACCGCGAAGTTATAGACCGCCCGGCCGTTCATCTCAAGATGGGCAGGTTTGTCTACGGTTTCGCCGGCCTTAAAGGGGAAACGCCCCCCTCCCCGGCGTATCATGAGGTAGTCCCTCCCGGAGCCGTCGGCTCCCAGGATGGTTCTGAGGAGCCCCCGCTTCCCCGGCCCCTCCACAGGGCCGGCGGTCTTTTCCAGTACCACCGCCCCGGCGCCGTCCCCAAAGAGAACGCAGCTCCCCCTGTCGTCCCAGTCGGTAAATTTGGACAGGACTTCGGCCCCTATGACCAGAACCCGCTTCCTCCCGGCGCCTGTGCTCATGAGCCCCGCGGCTGTTTCCAGGGCGTAGATAAAGCCGGTACAACCGGCGGTAATATCCATGGCCCCCGCCTGCTTTGCCCCCAGCTTTTCCTGGACAATACAGGCCGTGGAAGGGCAGCCCAGGTGATCCGGTGTGGCGGTGGCCACAATAATCATGTCCAGGGTACCGGCCGCGGCCTGCCAATCGCCGCCGGGCACGGCCAGGGCCTTTTGGGCCGCTTCCAGGGCTAAATCGCCGGAGGTCGATTTTTCGTCCGAAAGGTGCCTGGCGCCGATCCCCGTATGGGAGCGGATCCATTCGTCGCTGGTTTCAACCCTGGCGGCCAGGTCCTGATTGGTGACCCTGTTCGGAGGAACCGCCCTGCCGGTTCCAATTATTTCAAAAGCCATAGAATTCCTTTAAATGACAAAATTGAGCGTTTCCCAAAGCTCGGTTAGTTTTGGGAAAGTTTCCATAATAACATAATTTGAGAAAGTGTCAATTCCGAAGTTTAGACACTCCCTGATGGGGAAGGTTGCGGGGCGCTTCGGGAATTTAACCACTGACCACACTGACCTCACGGACAGATCCACGGACAAAATCCGGGGGTGGCGCCAGGCGCCATAGGCGTTTACTTTTACAATTACCGGTAACTTTTTTATAAGAAAGCTTGACAATTCCTATTAAATAGGGTTATATTTTTTTATAGCTCTCAAGGGGAAAGTATCTGAAACGGATGTTTATTTATACCAAGAAGTTTGACCGGGAATGGGCTGACCAAAATCTGACAAATGAAGATCAGCACCAACTGGAAAATTTTCTTTTGGTAAATCCTGTTGCAGGTAAAATGATGGAGGGAACCGGCGGCCTACGGAAAGTACGCTGGAATTCAGAGGGTAGTGGAAAAAGCGGCGGAGTACGAATTCTTTATATTGATATGCCTGCTACTCAGATTATTTGTATGGTTGATCTGTTTCCGAAAAACGAGAAAGACAACTTGACCAAGGACGAAAAGAACAAGATAAAAAGGGTAGTGAAACAGATTGTGGAGGAATTAGGGCAATGAGCAAACAATTTGAAAGTATAATGGAGGGCCTCAACGAACTGTCGGATTATTCCAGGGGCGATAAAACCAAGACAAGGGTTCGGGTGATCGAGGTACCGGATATTTCAATAGCGCCTCTCAATACCTATGACAAAGATACAATCAAACAGATCCGATTGGGGAGCAATTTGACCTTGAAATCCTTTGCGTCCTGTATGGGGGTCAGCCAAAAAACAGTAGAAAGCTGGGAAAGCGGTACCAACACCCCTTCCGGCGCTTCCTGCCGGCTTTTGCAAATTCTTGAAAAGAAACCTGACGCCCTTCGGGAACTGGAAATAATCAACATACCTCGGGGCAAAAAGTGTCGGTCCCCATCGGCGTTTACATATTACCCCATGAACGGTTCAGGATAAACATATAGAACCCTTTGCATGGGCGGTGAAAATTCCCCTTCAAGGGCGCACGGCGTCCGTAAAAAAATGCCAGGCCAAAGCCTGCGTAAATGGATGCGACGACCGTCTAGCCCGCAGTAAGGGGAATTTTCACCGCCTTGCGGCGGGCAAGTTCTATGTGTTTATCCTGTAGAAGGTTGCGGTTTTCTCCAATCCTGTGTTATAGTATAATATATGAAAAGAACCTTGCCCTTCCTGCCTTTTTTCTTTGGGGCCTTGTTTTTTCTTTCCCTCTCCCGTCCCCTGGAAGCGCAAAGTTTTTTCAGCCGTCTTTCCTGGTCCGCAGGCGGTTCTATTCTTTTCTTTCCCGAAGATAACGGGATGCGCTCGGACCCCATGCCCATATTACCCAGCCCCGGTATGGGGGCGGCCTATCCTGTCTATGGGCCTCTGTGGGCCGAATTGACATTGGATCTTTATTTTACCCATTATGGTTATGATGATACCCTGGGGCGGGCCGTTCCTTATGCCATAGAAAACCGTTCCGCCCAGGTTTGGGCCTTTGTCCTGGGCGCCCAGGCGGTGGGCCGTTTTACCCTCAGTCCCCTGATAGATCTCAGGGCTTACGGGGGCTTTGCCGCGGATATGCGGCTTGTGCTTTTGGCGGAAGATCTTAACGAAGGGATCGACGATATTGACGCGATCAGGGCTGAGACCGGCCGGGTGAGCGATTATTTCTGGGGCCGGGGCCGCTGGTTTTTGCCCCTTATCGGTACGGGGGTGGACTTCAACCTTAACGAAAGGTTTAAGCTGGGTATAGATGTACGGATGTGGATTCCCCTTTATAAGCTCTGGACAGACGAGGGCTTTATGAAGATTGACGGCTGGCGTTTTGGAGTCGGCCTGAGACTGAGCTTTAAATAAGGAACAGAAACAGATGATTGGTTTTCTCATAAAGAAGAATTTTTTTGATCTCTGGGATAATCTCTTCAAGGTTGCCCTTATCAATCTGGGGTTTATCGCCTCCGCGGCGGTTCCGGTTTTCATCCCCCCCCTGCTCTCTTCGGCTCCGGCCCTTGGGATAATCGCGGTCTTCCTCGGCATTCTCTGGTGTTTTGTCTATCTTTCCGCCGCCAGCCTGTCCCTCAAAACCATTTCGGATTATTCTTCCTTCGGCTTTCATGATTTCCTGGCCAATCTTAAACCGGCCCTGCCTTCAGGATTGGTGCTGGGGGGCTTTGTTTTTCTTTTGTTTATCCTTTTTTCTTTTATTATTCCCTTTTATTTGCAGATGAATTCCATGATAGGTTTGCTGCTGGCGGCGGTGATCTTCTGGACCCTGGTAGTGACGCTGCTTTCCTTTCAGTTTTTCTTTGCCGTCCGCGCCAGACTGGATACCAAGCTTGCCAAAATCATAAAAAAATGTTTTATTTTCTTTTTTGACAATCCGGGGTTTTCTATTTTTTCGATATTAAACAGCCTGGTAATGTTGGCCCTTTCGCTGTTTCTTGCGTTCCTTTTTCCCGGCCCCGCGGGAATCCTCCTTTTTCTCGACGAGGCCGTGCGCTTGAGGCTCCTCAAATACGACTGGCTTGAGCTCAACCCTGACGCGAACCGCCGCCAAATCCCCTGGGACGCCCTGCTTATCGAGGAACGGGAGAAAACAGGAACCCGCAGCTTAAAAAGCTTTATTTTCCCCTGGAAAGATTAGCAGGGCGCCGGGGGCCTCAGGCGAAGGGATTCTCCCTCGGGTAAAGCATGCTTTTGGGACGGTTAAACGCAATATCCTGAACCCCCAGATAATCGAAAACGGTAAAAAGAGCTTTGCCAAATTTTCCGAAGGCCACGGCGCCGTGATGGGGGTAGTGCTTCGCGATCAGCACGTTGCGGTAGAAGCGCCCCATTTCGGGGATCGCAAAGACACCTATGCCGCCGAAGGAACGGGTCGCCAGGGGGAGAATCTCCCCCTGGGCGATGTAGCCCTGGAGGGACGAATCGGGGTTCCCGTGGAGCCTGAAGAAGGTAATCTCCCCGCCGGCTATGTCCCCTTCCAGGGTGCCCCGGGTAAAGTCGGGCTTTCCGCCGTTTTCCAGGGTTCTGTTCTGGATGAGCTGGAATTTTAAGGCCGTGTTCGTTTCTTTCTTGAGCTTGCAAATCGGGGTATTCCCGCAGTGGAAGCCCATGAACACGTCCTGGATGGTGTAGCCCTTGTACGTGGGCTCGATGTCCGAATGGTAAAGATCCGAGGGAACCGAGTTGTTGATATCCAGAAGGGTCACGGCGTCGTCGCTGATACAGGCGCCAATGTATTCCGAAAGGGCGCCGTATATATCGACCTCGCAGCTTACGGGCATACCCCGTGAGGCAAAGCGGCTGTTTACATAGCAGGGAACAAAACCGAATTCCTGGGGGAAGGCGGGCCAGCATTT
>JAISRW010000162.1 GCA_031273405.1 Treponema sp. | reverse complement strand
ATCCTTTCCGAAGGCCGGTAGCCGAATTTGCGGATGAGCCTGTCCACCCCCATGTCCTCCCCGAAGCGTTCCAGCCCCGGCGCCAGGATCAGGAGCTCCCCGCCGTCGGCCATGGCCATACGGGTGCGGTAGACCGCCTTGTTCCCCAGCCAGGTAGTGCGGAACTCCTGGGGCTCAAGGTAGACCACCGCCTTTTGAATGGATTCATCCAGTATATCCACGTTGACTTCCCTGGCCAGGGCGGCGGCTTGCTCGAAACATTCCCGGCCAAAGCCGGCAAAAAGCCCCCGTACCGCCAGAGAGCCCCTGGGCTCCCCGGCAGCGGCGGCTTCGGCTTCGCCGCGGGCGCCTATCACGGTGAGGGCGAACAGGACGGGGGGGAGCTTGTCCCCGTAGCGGCGGAACCCCTCGTCGAACATGGCCCGCACCGGCGTGTCCGTCTTGCCCATCATCCTCTCCATACCGTAAGAAGCCCCGGCAAAATGGCTCTTGTCGATGGCCTCTTTCCCGCCGGTTCCCACAAAGATATTCTTCGTATGATTGGCCATGCCGATTACTTCGTGGGGGACAACTTGGCCCAGGGAGACGATCAGGGAAAAGCCGCCGGAAGGGAGGATTTTGTTCACCTGCACGGGCCAGTCGTAACGGACCTTGCCCTGGGTCGTTTGTTCGACCCAGGAAGCTTCCAGGCGGCCCAGCTCGGTCACGTCGTTGCGCCAGTCGTGGACGCGGAATTTGTCCGGGGGGGTACGCGGAAACATACGCTTGAGCTCTTCCCGGGTCATCGCCATGTGGGTGCCCAGGGCGGGCATCACCGCGCCAAGGCGATCCGCTTTGCCTCCCGCGCCGAGTTCCCTGGCGGCAATGTCCGTGAGAAAGCCCGCCCGGGAATGGAAGCGGGTTATGTCGGGAGGCAGGAGAAGAACCTGGCCGGCCTTCTGTGCGTCCTCCAGGGCCCGGGAAAGAGCCCCTGAAAAAAGCTCGTCTATTTCCTCCTTTGAGAGGTCCAGGTCTTTTCCGCCCCTGGCGACATAGCTTTTCTCTTTCATTTTTCGCTTCCGTCCCCGAACTGGTTCACCATGAGGGCCGGCTGGTGGGTGGCGTCCAGGGTGTCCCGCCAGAGGTTCCCTTCGGGGTCCACGTGGTTCCGGGAGGAGATGACCGCCTTGATGGGGAGGTGGACAAATTCATTGTTCACCAGGCCTATGATGAGCCTGGTCTTTCCCGCCATGGCCGCGTGAACCGCCGCGTTCCCCAGCCGTTCGCAGTAGATCGAGTCGGCGGGGTTGGCCGGGGCGGAGCGGATAATATAGCTGGGGTCGATGTATTTAAGGTTGATCTCGATTTTCTTTTCGTCAAAGTATTTGATGATCCTGTCCCGGAGGTAGGTGCCCACGTCGGCCATTTTAAGATTCCCGCTGGCGTCCAGCTTTTTCTCCGTCAGGAGCTGATCCTGCATGGCCCCCTCGGCAACCACGATAACCGCGTGGTGGCGGTTGAGGATGCGCTTTTCCAGGTGGCTGAGGAAGCCGTTATAGCCTTCGAGGTTGAAAGGCACCTCGGGGATGAGGACAAAGTTTACCTCGTGGCTTGCCAGGGCCGTATGGGCGGCTATGAACCCCGATTCCCGTCCCATGACCTTGACCAGCCCTATGCCGTTAATGGCGGAACTGGCCTCCATGTGGGCCGCCGCCACTACTTCGACGGCCTTGTCCACCGCGGTATCAAAACCGAAGGATTTCTGGATGAGGGCGAAATCGTTGTCCACGGTTTTGGGAATTCCCACCAGGGCAATCTTGAGATGCCGTTTTTCGATTTCTTCGGCTATGTCCAGGGTTCCGTGCTGGGTGCCGTCGCCGCCAATGGTAAAGAGCACGTTGAGGTTGAGCTGCTCCATGGCGTCCACTATCTTGGACACCTCTTTGCCGCCCCCCCGGGCGCTTCCCAAAAAAGTGCCCCCCAGCTTGTGAATGTCGTCCACCAGATCCGGGTCCAGCGGGGTTACCCCGTACTGGTATTCGGGCAAAAAGCCCTTATAGCCGTACTGGATGCCGGAGATGCGCTTGACCCCGTAGCGGTACCAGAGGCAGCGCACCAGGGCCCGGATCACGTCGTTAAGCCCCGGACAGAGCCCTCCGCAGGTGACGATCCCCGCGTGCACATGGGCGGGGGTAAAATAGAGCATTTCCCTCGGGCCGGCGCACTCCAGGAGCTGGTTTTTTTTCAAAGGCGGCTGGGCCCCCGGTCTTCCCTCGGTATTGAACCTGAGAAACTGATCGTCGGTAACATAGTTGGCGATAAGATCGCCCCGCACCGTAGACATGGCAATCGGAGACTTGATGCTTCGCTTTCCCAGATCTTCAATCGTAAAATCTACCCCTTCGCTCATGGATTCCCCCTGACATTTGAACTAACCGAATTTTTTAACCCGAAGCATTTCCCAAAATCCGGTTAGCTTTGGGAAACTTCTATTTATACTATAGACCTTTCAATCCCCGTCTTTCAATTCCCCCCTCAGGTATTTTATACTGAAGCGTAAGGAGCCGCCATGTTTACGACGACGATACAACCCCGATTCGGGGATACCGACTGCCTGGGGCATATCAACAATACGGCGCCGGCGCTATGGTTTGAGCAGGCCCGCACGCCTTTTTTCAAATTTTTCAGCCCCACTCTCGAGATAAACCTTGAGACCTGGCCCCTTATCATGGCCCACACGGACTACGATTTTATCGCCGAAATGAACCTGGGGGAGGTGGAAATCCGCACCGCCGTCAGCCGTATCGGCGTCAAGTCCTTTACGGTTTACCACGAGGCCCGGCAGCAGGGCCGGCTTTGCGTCAAGGGCCATGCCGTGGCGGTATACTTCGACTTTAAAACCAAACAGACCGTCCCCCTCCCGGAGGGTATAAAAAAGCTCCTCACGGAGCATTTCGCCGAGGAACAGGGAAGGGGTTGCGGGGAATAGTCCGGGGCCGCCGATGACGATACGGAGCACGGCTGCGGCTTTAAGAGGATTCCAGACGTTGAAAAAAGGTATTGGACTCGGGTTTACTACCCTTATAACCGCCCAGAGGGGCGGGGTATTAAACCCATATGCGTTTACTTTGCAAAGAATTTAACCACGGACCTCACAGACCGCACGGACGGATAGAGAGAACGACAATAAAATAGCGTTTTATCTATACTTTGTCACAAAAAGATGAAGAATTCAGGTGTAAATTCTGAGTATCGACGCAAAAGTCCGTGGTGTTCTGGTGGTCCGTGGTTATAAAAATTCTAAGTAAACGCATATGGGTATCCAAGCCGGTAGAATACGGTTCCTTAACCAAAGAATCATACCGCCAGATATTCAATAATCCTGATATACGCAAGGCCGGAATAGATCGGGGCCAGATATTGAAATTAGCCGCCTTTGAATCGGTAGAAGCATGGAAACTTTCTGAAAACCCCGAAAACGCCCTGGGATTTAACGGCTGTAAGGAATCTATCACCGAAACGGCGGGGCTATTGGAAGCGGCTCGGAACCAGAATATGTTACGGGCAAGCGTTAGTTAATATACCCCGTACACCTGAATTACAAGAATTGACTATTTACAACCTAATATGGATGATATTATGATAAAATGGTACAATAGAGCATTAGGGGAATTTATGCACATGACAATAGAAATAGGCAGAGACGGCAAAGTAGCCGCTCATGGACAACTGCCAAAAGGCAAGGAGGTGTCCAATCCGCCTAATCGTATAAGGCAAATATACGCCGGAATTGCTCAAAATGGGCTGACGGCTATGGATTTACGCCAATTAGCTTGTTTTGGAGTACCGATCTTTAGAGCCCTGTAACAAGTATTGAGTTATAAGTCCACCAAACAGGAGGAATATATGGTATCAGGCGTTATTTTAGTTATAATCGGCGTTCTTTTCGGGGGCAATGCTTTCTTGACCTCCCCCTCTAGCAGTTTGTTGCACTTCGTGCATAAAACCTCAAAAAACCGCCTAATCGGCGGTTTTTTACCTTACAAACTGCGTAAGGAGCCCATTTATCGTGGTTTTTATGGCTTTTTTGCTAAAAAAAACCATAAAAACCTACAAGTGCAACAGGCTCCTAGCGCTCCTCAGCAGACCGTTCAATATCTTGGGTTTGTATGCGCCGCCATATTCATAGTTGGAGGGCTTATCCTTATAAGATTGGGCGGGTTCAGTGGTGATATTAAAGAGCGTTTAAAAAAACAGGATCGCGTTACGGAGGGGGCAAATGCGAACTTATCCGTATCGGCGCGTTTGACGACATTGATATAAGCATTGTCCATCACAGCAGCAACGGCGGCATCTTGGTGGGCAACGGCAGTAGCAACGGCTTCGTCTCCAAAGTGATCCGCATCCTGGGCAAGGCCGCCCATGCCGCAGGAGCGCCCCATCTGGGGATAAACGCCCTGAACGCCGCGGCCCTGGGAAATACGGCCCTGCAGTATCAGAGGGAAACGTTTAAAGACCAGGACTCGATCCGCGTCCATCCCATTATTACCAGAGGCGGCGATTTGGTAAACGTGATTCCCGACGAGGTTGTAATCGAAGCCCTGGTGCGGGAAAAAACCGCCGATGCCATTCTGGACGCCGGCCGTAAAACCGACCGGGCCTACAAAGCCGGCGCCGACGCCTTGGGGGCGGGTTATGAGATCGAAACCATGCCGGGGTATCTGCCCCGGATACCGGCGGCAGCCCACCCCGCCCTGCTGGAGGTGGCAAAATTGGCCGCTCCGGGGAAAGAAATAAAAGAAAGCGATATAAACCGCCATAGCGCCGTTTCTACTGATGTAGGGGATATTCAGCACATCCAGCCGGTACTTTCGTTTCATACCGGCGGCACCCGGGGCGCCTATCATTCGCCGGCCTTTGAAGTAATCGATGAAGAAGAAGCCTATATAATCACGGCAAAAATTTTCGCCCTCGGAGCCTTCCGGCTGCTCAAGGATCAGGCCGAGGTTGCCGTAGAAATTAAAAAATCTTTCAAGCCGATTTTTACCAAAGACCAGTACATCGAATTTATGGAATCCTTAATACACACGGAACGAAAAGAAGCGGAGGCGTTAAATGAGTGACGAGATTCAACCGAACACTCTCCCTGCGGAGATTCGGGACACACGGCTGGCATGCCGCCAGTTTGCTATGTTGTACTTCCAGCTTTGCCGCACCCTGGTAGAAACCTTGGGCGAGGAAGCGGCCTTGCCGCTGATACAGAAAACGATCTTTAACCTCAGCCTGGATCGCACCGACCGGAGCCGGGCAAAGGCTCTGGCCCAAGGCTTGGCTGCTACCAAAGAGAATTTTCCAAAGGTGAACGATCTGCCCTTCACGGCCTGGAAGGAATGGACTCCCGCATTAGGCGGCGTCCGCTGTCCCTATGCGGAAACATGGCTGGACTATTACGAAGCATACCCTTGGTTTAAAAAGTTCGCGTCCCTCTACTGTGACGTAATTGATACCACCAATATTGAAAATTTTTCCCGTACCACATCGCATCGTATAACCCATAACCTCCTTTGGGGAGACCCGGCCTGCGAACGAGAATACTTTGAAAGCGATAAGGTTAAGGCAGGTGTCTTTACCTACGGGACGCGGGAATAATTGGCCGGTCATTACAACTATCCAGTCGAAGGTTGGTACAAAGCGGTCCGGCTTTGCGGGCAGGCTCAAGGGTCGGTAATTACCCGCTTTCCCTGCCAGCGCCCCCGAATCCAGCGTATGGTGTAGGAGCTTCCCCTGACGATAAAGTCGGCTCCCATGGCTATCCATACACCGACAGGTCCCAGCCCCAGGACAAAGGTCAGGAAATAGGCAAAACTCACCCTGACGGTCCACATCGATATAATGGCGGTGAACATCACAAAACGGGCGTCTCCCGCGGCCCGGAGGGCGTTGGGCAGGGCAAAACTGGCGCCCCAGCCTATGCTCATGAAAATGCAATGGAAGCGCAGAAAATACACCGCCAGTTCATGGGCTTCCCCGGAAAGATCGAAAAGGTTGACCAGAGGTTCCCTGAGAATAAAAATACCCAAACTTATGGCAAAAATACCCAGATAGACATACTTCATTATTTTCGCCGTATAGCGTTTTGCCCCGTCATAATCCCCGGCCCCCACGCACTGGCCTACTATGGTGAGGAGGGCCATGCCGAAAGCCTGGCCGGGCATAAAGGAAAAGGAATTGACAACCGACGCTATGGCATTGGCGGCCATGGCGGCGGTACCGAATACCGTAAAGATCCTCTGGGTAAGCAGCCTGCCTACCATAAACATGGAGCTCTCAAGGCCGCTAGGGATCCCCACATTGAGAATATTGTGTATCGTGGAGCGGACGAACCGTACTTTTAGAATCCCCGACAGGGTAATCGGCCCCCGCCGGTTGGTCACCAAGAGGCCCGTGAGTATAGCCGCGGCGGCGATCCTGCTGAGAAGGGTCGAGAGGGCAGCCCCGGTTACGCCTATCTTAAGGCCATAGATGAAAAAAGCATTACCCCCTATGTTCATGGCGTTTACCAGGAGGGCTATTCTCATGGGAACCTTGCTGTTGCCCACCGCCCTAAACAGGGCGGCGCAGGCGTTGTATATGGCCAGCATGGGGTAGGAAAGGGCGGTAATGAGAAAATAGATATTCGCCGCTTCCATGACGTCGTCCGCGATATTCCCGTACAAGAGCCGGATAATGGAAACCCGCAAAACCACGGCAACGCTCATGATTACCAGGGCGACCAGGGTAACCACGTAATAGAGCTGCCGGGAGGCCAGGCTTGCGTTGGCGGAATCCCTCCGGCCTATGTACTGGCTCGTGACCACGGCCCCACCGGTACAGAGGGCGGTAAAGGCGATGATGAGCAGGTTGTTGATGTTGTCGATTATATTGACCCCTGAAACGGCGTGTTCCCCTACGGAACTCACCATAATGGTGTCTATGGCGCCCATTGCCAGGGCGAGAATTTGTTCAACCACAAGGGGCCAGAGGAGGCGAAATAAAGCCTTATTATCCCATTTTTCCGCAACAGAAGGAAAATTCACCAAGAATACCTTATTTTCATTCTATCATGCCAGGGGAATTGTGGACAGTAGCTCAGCAGGACAAACGCATAGAAATTTTTAACCACAGACCACACGGACTTCACAGATCGAAAAAATCAGGTCAGACTGTACTGCTTATGCTGAACTTGCCGTTTTTGGGGCAAGCATATAAGGTGTGTCAGGGGTTTGGGGTTTGAGCCTTCCAATACTCCTGTCTGTTAATTTTTGCAGTATACAGTTTCTCTCTGCGTACCGCAATCCGTGATTCCTTCCTGCCGTAAAATACATCGTCGGGTGTCAAATACCCGATCGCGCTGTGAAGCCGCTCGCTGTTGTAATAGGC
>JAISRW010000174.1 GCA_031273405.1 Treponema sp. | reverse complement strand
CTTTTTCCCGTAGAGGGCGGCTTTTTTTCCCGCCTCTTCAACCGCCCCGCTGCCGAAGAGCAGGTTCACCGGAAGGCTGAAAGAAAACCGCATCTTATGCCGCCCGTTGTTTTATCGGCTGGAGGAGCCCCTCGGCAATGCCGAATTGGGAACCGTATTTGACCTTGGCGCTTACGCCCAGGCCAACCCCCAAAAGCACGCAGATACCCAGGAGGATACACTCCTGCATAATCAGCCCCGAGGGCATACCGGGGATATAGAGGATCAGCATGAAAAGACTCATCCCCACCGCCAGGACGCCGATCAAAACTCCAAACCGTACTTTATAGGGCCGCTCCATTTCCGGTTCGTTTTTCCTGAGAATCAGGTATGAAAGGGACACCAGGAAGTAGGCCACCACCGTGGTAGCGCTGCCCGCATCCACCAGCCATACCAGCATACGCCGGCCGAAGAAGGGGGCGATCATGCAGATCAGGCCGATAAGGAGAACCGCGGCGGTGGGGGTCTTGTATTTGGGATGAAGCCTGCCCAGGAAGGCGGGCAGCATGTGGGCTTCCGCCATGGCGTAGATCGCCCGGCTTCCCCCGACAAAAAAGGAATTCCAGCTGGTAACGATCCCCGCCATGCCGCCGATGATCAGCACCTTCGCCGCGGCGTCGGCATTAAAAAACGCCTTTTTCATGGCGTCCGCGGTGGCCAGGGTGGTGGTTTCCAAATCGGGCTTGGTCATCACCAGGGAGACCGCCAGGATCACCAGGACGTAAAAAGCGATGGCCATAACGATGGAAAGGATCAGGACACCCCCGATTTTTTTTAAAGGGATGTTGATCTCCTCCGCCGCCTGGGGGATAACGTCAAAGCCGACAAACATGAAGGGAGTCATCACCGCCACCGCGAGAATCCCCTTAAACCCGTTGTCGAAAAGGGGCAACGCCGTCTGGGGATCCCCGTTGACCGCCGAGCCGCCTACCAGGGCAATGCCGACCCCGGCGATTACCACGGTAAGGATCGTGTTGAAGATCGCCGCGGGTTTAACCCCGATGTAGTTGATCACCGTAATCACCGCCGCCAGGCCCACGCCGACCACTACCCAGGAAGCGTACACATCGAAGCCCGCCACGGTGTAGAGGTAGCCTTTCATAAAGCCCGGGGCGATGTACTGGATAACCGTGGGGAACGCGCAGGCCTCAAAGGCCGCCACCCCGATATAACTGATGATGATTGCCCAGGTACAGACGTAGGAGCCCCCTACGCCGATGGCCCGCATGGAGAACACGTGTTCACCTCCGCATTTGGGCATGGCCACGGTCAGCTCCGCGTAGGTCAGCCCCACGAAAAGCACCATGATCCCGCCGATAACAAAGGACAGGATCGCCCCCAGGGTTCCCGCCCCCGTGATCCAGTCGCCGGAAAGGATGACCCAGCTCCACCCTATCATCGCGCCGAAGGCGAGGGCGAAAATCTCCCCCCGGTTTAGTACCTTTTTAAATTTTGACGCTTCTCCAGCCATTTTTGGCCTCCTTTATAAGGCTTTTGGAAAGGCTTCTGCCCATCCGTCGATCCAAAATACTACAAAAATGTACCCAAATATACCCGTATATTCGGGCTCATTTTATATGTATATTTATACAATAAAACACCAATAATAACGAATATTCTGTATAAATATACAATTACCTTATCACTATGATTTTAAGTATGTCAAGTTTTTCTACGTGAATTTTGGATAATTTTGCAAATTTTTTGTAGAACCGGCTAAATTTATTACAAAAATGTATGAAATTACGTTTTTAAAAACGACCTCCTCCACTTAATTTAAAGCTGTATTCCCAAAACTGAAGTTTTGGGAATGCCTCCACTATGATCTGATTTTAAGAGGTATTATTTGATATTTTGGGACTTTATGCGCGGCGTGTAAGAAACTGCCGGGGCCGGCGCTATTCTATGCATCTATACGCGAAGCGCAGCAAACTGCCGGGGCCGTGTCCGGGGCAGACCGTAATGCCGCCGTCCATGGAAGAGAGCAGGGCGAGGCTCTTTTCCAGCGCCGCCCAATCGCCGCCGGGGAGGTCCGTGCGGCCGCAGCCGTCCCGAAAAAGGGTATCCCCTGAAAAGAGCAGCCCCGCGTCTTCATCGTAATAGCAGACCGAGCCGGGAGTGTGGCCCGGCGTATGGATCACCTCAAAGGGACCTATCCTCTCCCCGCCCGAAAGGAGCCGGTCCGCGGGAGGCAGGGGTTTCCAGAGCCTGTCCACATAGGAGGCGCCTCCCGCGGCGGCGAAGCTTTCCCGGTGGACTTCCAGGGCTTTCGGCCCCAGATAGGAAGCGTCCGCCCTATGTACGGCGATGACCGGAGCCGGCGCAAAGGCGGACGCCAGCTCCGGCAGGGCGGCCAGGTGATCGAAATGGCCATGGGTTAATAAAATATAGTGGGGACAGAGGTTTAATTGCTTCAACCGTGATATAATATAAGCGGACTGATCGCCGGGATCTATCACCGCGCAGGGATTCGAGCCGGCGGACGGTTCCGCCTCAAGGGAATATATCCAGCAGTTGGTTGCTATATCCCCCAGGGTAAGACATTCGAGAACGCGTTTCTCCATAGGAGGGATAATACCCTGCGTCAGCCGGATTTGCTAGTGATCATCAGCCTGGCGGTTCTTTTTTACGGCCTGGTTCCCGTAGCCGGGGCTTTTTACAGCCGCCGGAGATGGCGGCATTTCCGCCGCCGCTTTAGCGAGCTTGGGCAGAAGCCTATGCTCGATTACGCCGCCTGCGTGAGCGTCGGCCCCGGTTCCTCCGGGGAGGGGAAGGAATTCCGTTTTTCCGGCGGCTTTGAATCCCTTACGGAGGACAATATCCTCTGGATTCGCGGCGGCGAACTTACCATCCCCGTGGATCTGAGGGGCGCCAGAATCTACGTGCTGCCGGATACGGACGCGGAGGGCATCCCCGCCGACTTCGATCCCGGGGAGGAGTCGCCGGAACAGATACGCCCGGACAGGATATCGGCCCTTACCGGTGGCGTCAAGGTTTTCGCCGGGGGGTCCCTTTGCCTGAGGGACGGCCGGCGGATTTTTGTCTCCACTGCGGCCCGTCCCCTGATGGTTATTTTTTACGAAGGCCAGGATCGTTCCCTTACGGTGCGGACCATAAGAGCCGGCAGGCACCGGAATGAATTCTTCAACTTTATTACCCCCTACTCATTTATAGCGGGAGCTTTCTCCCAGATAATCATGGCCGTGCCGCTATACTCCCGGCCCGTTTACAGGCTCACGCTGATCTCGGCGCTCATCGCTCTTTTTACCCCCCTGCTCCCCTGGCTGCCGCCGGGTATCTTTCTTACCATCGCCTACCGGCGGCTCTGGTGGCGGGCGAGGGTATTCCGGGCCTACCGGGATCTGGTGCGGCTTCCGCGGGCGTATATCGGCGGCGAAAAGCAGGGCCGCCTTCCCGGCGGGGAACCCTATATCGAGAAACAATACGACGTCCTGCCTGCGGCTTTTTATGAACAGGGAATCCCTTTCATCATTCCCGCCGGGGAAAAACGCCTGGGGGATCAGTGGCATCTATTCGGCGTCCTTGCCGGGGAAGACGGGAAAAACCCGGAGGCCTTTCCCGGAGAACCGGGGGATCCCTTTGCGGTTTACGGCGCCTTTCCCGGAGAAATAGAGACCCTGGCCCGCCGGTATAACCGCAAAGCCTATGTGATGGAAGTCATTTCCTGGCTCCTGCTCCTGGCGGGCATAGGCGCAAATGTGTTTTTCATTATAGCGATCCTTTCCCTGTTCCGTGTTTAGCGTCCTTGGTTATGGGTTGAGTTTAGACTCCCCGCTCCTCACTTCCTCCAAAAACCTGTCGATCAAAAACTCCGTGTCCCTGGGGCCGGGGCAGCCTTCGGGATGGAACTGCACCGCCGAGAAGGGGAAGCGGCTGGAACGGATGCCTTCGATGGTGCCGTCGTTGGCGTTAACGAACCAAGGCTCCCAGCCCCTGGGGAGGGTGTCGCCCCTCACCGCATAGCCGTGGTTCTGGCTGGTGATATAACAGCGGCTGGTGCCGGCTTCGGAGCAGGGCTGGTTCTGGCCCCGGTGGCCATAGGGGAGTTTGTAGGTGTCCCCCCCGGCGGCCAGGGCCATGATCTGGTTCCCCAGGCAGATGCCGAAGATGGGCTTTTTGAGATCGAAGGCCCGGCGCACCATGGCGATGGTTTTGCCGCAGGCCTTGGGGTCCCCGGGGCCGTTGGAAAGAAAGAGGCCGTCGTATTCAATGCCCGATAGGTCGTGGTTCCAGGGGAGGCGGATGATTTCGACGTTCCTGGCCAGGAGGCAGCGGAGTATATTGGCCTTGGCCCCGCAGTCGATGAGGGCGATTCTGGGGACTGTCCCCCTGACGGCGCCCGGTGGCAGATAGGTCCTGATTTCGTTGGGAGAAACATCGGCTACAGGGTTCTCGATGATCCCCGAATCCATGGTAAGGTCCCGGCTCCCTTCCACCAGGATCTTCCCCCGCATGACACCTTGTTCCCTGAGCCGTTCCGTGAGAGCCCTGGTATCAATGCCGCAGATGCCGGGGACGTTGTTCTTTTCAAGCCAGGACGAAAGGGTGGAGGCCGAAGCGAAATGGCTGGGCTCCTCGCAGGCCTCGGAAACCACGAAGCCCGATACCTGAACCAGGGGGCTTTCAAAGTGCAGGGGAATGCCCTGCTCGTCCAGGAATGGTTCGCCGGTCCTGGAATTCACAGGGACCCCGTAATTCCCCGCCAGGGGATAGGTCGAGACCAGAATCTGCCCCCTGAAGCTCGGATCCGTCAGGGACTGGGGGTAGCCGGTCATGCCGGTGGTAAAAACCACTTCCCCCGCCTGGGACTTTGGCTTGCCGAAGGACCAGCCCGGATATTCGGAACCGTCTTCCAGAACCAGCCGGGCCTGTCGGGGAGATTTAACCGCTGATGCCTTTGCTTTCATAGTCCCTCCAGGATGAGCCGCGAATTTACTCAATTGAGGCAGTTCCATCGGACCGGAGGTCCGCAATGTCAGATTTTGGAACTGCAACCTTAGATTCCCATAGTAGGCGGCAGGGCTTAAAAGAATCAAGGGGAGCGGCAAAATTACGGGAGGGTTTTAAGGAAGCCGAGGAGCGGCTCTGTCCAGTCCCGGCCGAATTTTTCTCCTTCGGCGACAAAGTTCCGGTACAGAGAAAGGATGTGGGCGCGGACTTCTTCCCCATCCTCCTTCCCGAGGGAGGCGAAGAACAGTTCCGAGGCGAAGCGCTTGGCTTCCTCGGGTGGGAAGAGGGCCCTGTCGAAACGGGTCATGGCGTACATGGCGGCGGATATGCAATTGACGCTGTGCTGCTTCACAAAGAGCACGGCTTCGCTAATCGCCAGGGCGCCCTGCCGTATTTCTTCGATCCGGGGAGCGTAGTTCCCGGCTTCGCCAAGAGAGAGGAGAATATCCCTGAAAAACGTATAGGTCCGGATCACCACCATCACGTGGAGGCTGGGTATGCACATGAGGTGGGGGTCAAGGGCGTGGATCACCACGAAGCGGGACCTGGCAAGGTAGCGGGGCCTTTCGGTGGTTGAAAGGTTTTTTGTATAAACCTGGGCCGCCCAAGCGTAAAGGAGGCCCATGGTTTCGATAAAGCGCTTTACCGGCTCCAGAGCCCGGCGTTTGAAACGCTTCAGGAGGAAGCCCAGGACCCTGATCCAGAAGGCGGTAAAATCAAGATAAACGGCGATCTTCCCCGGCGTAAAGGGGATCTTCCTGTCCAGGGGATGATCCGCTTTTGAAACGGGGATACGCCCCGGCAGGATAGCCGCCCTGTACTGGAGTATGAAAAAATTATAAATTATGGCCCCTATCGTCTTGAGGGCTGTCCTGCGGAGATAAGGGCTGGCCATGATTTTTACAAAAGACCCGGCAGTGGAAATACTCACTACCGTTTCCGTCACGGACGCTTCGGGAATGTTCAAAGTACCTGATTCTATCATAATTGCCCGGATCGCGCCAGTCTCCGTTAAGTGTTAATGCCTACCAGCCAGTAATAGCCAGATTGAAGGAGTATTGCTTACACAAATGCTCACACGGCGGCCAGAAACCGGAAAACAACCCCCGAAAAAGGGCCTTTTTGCCCTTCCCTGACCCCAACGGAAAAACCCCGCCAGAGCGCAATAGCAGCCATAGAGCCGCTCTTTTCCCCAACGTAATACCACAATTCCATAGACCGGAGGAAAACGCATTACAGGCTATGTTTGGATTTTCAAATTCAGTTTCGCATAACGATTTCGGAAAGCACCGCCTACGGCAGTCCGAGCTTCGCCCGGAGAGGAGAAATCAAAAGGTCAAAATTGCTCCGTTCCGCTTCTCTCCACTCCGCAATTTTTTCAACCCGTTTACGCCGCCCTTTTTTGCGCCGCATTATTTCAGGGTAAAACCATCTCCCACAAACGGCACAAAAAACCTCGGCACCCCGCCCCCGGCTTACCGTTAACATTTATCCGTAACTGTATAGCACCGTGGGGAACCCATCGTACTACGCCCACCCAGGGCCGCTCAACCTACACGATAAGCGTAATCAGGCGGCAGTACATTGGCGGCATATATTGTCCCTCCCCCTCGCCGCCGGGCTTCCCCCTCTACCAGGACATTAGGTTGGGTTTGCTCCCGCCGTTCCGCATCGCTCCACTCTGGTCGCAAACCCTTCATCAACGGCTCAAAGGGGGAGGGGCAGCCCTTGCCCGTAGGCAAGGGCCGAG
>JAISRW010000067.1 GCA_031273405.1 Treponema sp. | reverse complement strand
TTTTGACTATGGCAAAGAGGGCAATTGATGTCTATGGTGATTAACATTCTTTCATAGTATCATCTTTTGTCCTCATTGTCATTTCTCGTTCCTCTATCCATCATACTTTCTGGATCACCTCCAGCCCCTCCCTTCTTCACTCTCCTCTCTTCCTTCTCCCCTTGTGGTTTTTGTTCCCCAGGCCGTCGGCGGCGGCCCAGTCGCAGATTATTTTTTTGAGCCCTTCGTTAACGAGCTTCAGGGGTCTGCCGCAGAGGGGGCACAGAAAGCGGCCGGAAGGATCGAGATGGTTTTTCGCGCAGCCTATGCACCAGGTTTTCCCGCATGCCTGGCAGGAACCGGCGGGCATGGCGTCGGGCGGCGTGGCGTAGAGCCTGAGCCCGGGGGCGGGCGGCGGTTCCTTCAAAACCTTCCAGTCCCTGCCGCAGGAGGCGCAGCTGATAGAGGCGTACAAAAGAGAATCCAGCCGCTCCTTGAGCTCTTCCCGGCGGAGGACGGCCTTTTCGGGCAGATCGAGCCGCTCCAGGCGGCGGAGGCAGTCCATGGCCTCCTCAAGGCGGCCCAGGCCGGAGAGGGTCCAGCCCAGGGACAGGAGGGAGGGGACGTGGCAGGGATCCATTTCCAGGGCCGCCCTGGATGCCGCCTCGGCCCGGCGGTATTCACCTTTCTTCGATGCCACATAGCTTATAAGGTTCAGCACCCAGGGGCTCGGGGCCGCAGCGTGGACCTTGGCCAGAACGGTGTCGGCCTCGCCGTAGTAGGCCATCTCGACCAGGCAGGAAGCCCTGTTGGCCAGGTATTCGATAGTATCGGGCGCCGCCGCCAGGGCTTTGCGGTAAGCGTTGTCGGCTTCGTCAAAGCGGCCGGCCCTGAAGAGGAGGTTGCCGGCGCAGTTGGCCAGGACCCCCTCGGGATCTTCGGCCTTGTCCGCGTCGAGGACTTTGAGAGCCTCCTCCAGAGAACCTTGCAGATAAAGGAGGACCCCCCGGTTCACCCTGATGGCCAGGACTTCTCCCAGAACCTCGACGGCCTTGTCCAGATAGCGGGCGGCGCTTTCCAGATCCTCTTTCCTGAGGCTCACCTGGGCGGCCAGATTGTTGATCCAGCCGTCATCGGGGGCCAGTTCCAGGGCTTTTTCCAGATCCCCTGCCAGCCTGGGATCATTGGGATCGTCGTCCAGGAGAAAGCGATTCTCCGCCAGCTTAAAGCGGAAAAGAGGATAGCCCTTTTCCAGATCCGCCGCTTCCTTCAGCAGGGGGAGGGCTTCTCCGCGCTTCCCTTTCCTGATAAGGAGCAGGGCCTGGAGGTAAACAAGGGCCGGGTCCTTCGCCGCCCGGGGACGGTGTTTCTTCTTCAATTCCTCTGCTTTCACGAATTCCCCCGAAGCAAGCTCGAAATCCTCGATGCCGAAAGCCCATTTCCCCACAAGAGCCCGGGCTTCCCAGTCTTCGGCCCCCAGGGAAAGGAGCTTGGGAACCAGGAGCCCCAGGTCGTTGTAGTTGCCGGAGGAGAGGAAAACCCGGCCCGCCTCAAGGTAGCGCTTCAGGGCCTCTTTTTTCTTCCCCAAAACCTCGTAGGTGTTGGCGGCGTTTTTCGCCAAAAGGCCGTTCGTTTTGTCCAGCCCAAAAGCCTCGTCGTATGCCGCCGCGGCTTTCCTATATTCTCCCAGATTCCAGCAGGCGTGGCCCCGGAAGGCCCGCAGCAGGGGGTCGGCGGGTTTGAGCTTAACCGCCTCGGCGCAGTAGTCTTTCAACTCCTTAAAGCGCTCTCTCAGGTAGAGAATTTGGGCCATCTCGGTAAGGGCCTCTTTTCCTTCAGGAGTATCCAGATCTTCCTGGAAACACGCGCTTATGCAGCTTTCCGCTTCCTCCGCCAAACCAAGCTCCCGGGCGAGCCTCCCCGCCAGGAGGAGTTCCCGCTGGCTCTTTTTATGGCCCGGACTTTCCCAGGCTTTGCGGATCTGGGCCAGGGCAGCGCCGGGCCTGTCCATGGCGGCGAATGTTTCGGCCAGGTGGAAGCGGCAGAGGGGATCGGCGCCGGGGCCCCCGCTCCACTTTTCATAAAACGCCGACACTTCGGCGATTCTGGATTCCACGGTAAGAGATTCCAGAAAGGCCTCGGCGGTATAAAGGGAAGAAACCCCGTCGGCGGCCCTGGCGACCACATGAGACGGGTCGGGCTCCTCGTAGGAAGCCGCGGCAAAACAGAGGGTCCCTTCCGCAATAGAAGAATCGTCTACCTCCCCGGCCCATTTGTCCCGAAGGGCGATAAGGATATGGCCGCCGTAGGCGGCAGCGGAAAAACCGACGGCGTCTTCGGCGCTTATATCCGCCGCCTGAGCCGCCGGCAGTTCCGTCCAGCCGATGAGGGGGAAGGGCGTGCCGTTTCTGACGACATCGAGCCTGAAATATCCCTTGCTGGAAATCAGCAATAAATAGTAAGTCCCCTGGTCCGCCATCCTGAACATGACCCCCGCCGCCCCGTAGCCTCCCCGGACATCCAAGCGGATTCTGCCGTGGATAACGAGATCACCGTAGCGGTGGTTCGGCGCCTCCACCCAGGCTATACAGCCGGTCTTTTTGAGCCCCAGGGTGAGGCAGTGTTTGGGGCCGAACTTCTGGAGCTTGGCATCATACGAGGATTCTGATTTAATATCAAAGTGGGCTGATTTTGTTTTGCCGAAATCGGCTACCCACTTTTCCTGCGCAATTTCATCCCTTTTCGGTCTGGGGCGGAAAAGAATATTTCGCAGAAAAAACAGTTTTCGTAAAACAGCAGACATACTATTTGTATACCCTAATATAGCCTAATAATATAGTCTGCTGTTCCGGTAAAAGTCGAGGTACCAGGATGGAAAAAATTGCTTCTTTTGTCAGATCCCATATTGATCATGTCCTCCTGGCTCTGGGCGTTCCGGTTCTGCTCTTCGGCCTTTTCAGCCCCGGGGAGAAAAGCGCCGCTTCCGCCCCTCCCGCCCCTGCTTTGGTTTTTACCCAGTGGTGGCAGGACGAGCTTGAAGAGGGGGCGCTGGAAAGCCTCGTGTCTGATTTTGAAGAGATCCATCCGGAGATAAAGGTTGAACTCCGCCGCATCCCCTACGAGGAGGCCCGGCGGCGGCGGCTTGCTCCCCCCGAAGCCGGCGGGCAGGATCTCGGGGACCTGGCGGCCATGGATCCCCTCTGGGGCGCGGCGCCGGGAGGCGGGGGAACCCTTGAATCCCCGGCCGCCGCCCTCTCGGCTCCCTTCCAGGAGATCCCGGTTCTCACGTTTTTCTGCCCTCTCTTCTATAACGTCAAAATCCTCAGGGCCGCGGGTTTTTCCAGGCCCCCCAAAACCGCGGACGAATTCCTCAGCTATGCGGAAAAAGCCGCCGATCCCGGCGCCGGCGTCTACGGCCTGGTCATGGCCCTGGAAAGCGGCAATTACCGCGGCCTTTACCAGGATATTTATTCCTGGATATGGGCCTCAGGCGGCCGGCTTATAAAAGACGGAAAGCCTGCTGTCACAAGCCGGGAAGTTACCGGCGCTATCGCCTTTCTTGCCGCCCTGGGCAGGGGGAATCTGCTCCATCCCGAATCCTTCGACTTTGACGAGGAAACAAAACGGGAGGCCTTTATCAAGGGCGGCAGCGTTTTTATGATCGCCCCGGTTCAGGACGCCGAAATTTTAAGGCGCCGTATGGGTGAAGAATCCTTCGGCTTTAGTTCTATCCCCGCGCCCGGCTCCTATTCCGGAAAACCTGTCTTCGGCGCCTTCGGCTGGAGCCTCGGCATCTCCCCCCGGAGCGGCCGTAAAGAAGAAGCGGGAACCTTTGCCGCTTTTCTCGCGGAGCGGAGCTCCTATCTGGCCGAAAAACTCCACGCGGTGCCCGGAAACGCCGGCAATCCGTCCCCGGCCGCCCAGAACGATCCGTTTTACTCGAAGGCCTGGGATCTCTGCATCTCCGGGGATTTTATCCAGGACTTCGCGGAGATCCGGGAGTCGGCGGATCTGGCGGCGGTTTTCCGCGGAGAGCTGCCCCACCTCCTGCTGTCCCCTTCCCCGGAAGCGGAAGCCGCCGGAACCGCCGCGGCAATCCAGCGGCAATGGGAAGAGATCCTGGGAAAAGCGGAATAACGGCCGGGCCGGACAGAACCGGGAAGTTACGGCTTCGTAGATGGTGCGGTTTGAGAGGGTTTCAGAAGTTGAAAAAGTAAACGCTGTTACCCCCTTCGTACCCAGGGCCAGCGCATATAAACTTTTTACCCCTTACAAATCCCGCCGGACCTCTGGTCCGAAACTACATAACTTATGAAAAAAATGAACCGCGAAGTCGAATAAGGCGAATCGGACCTCTGGTCCGCAGGAAGTCAAATCGAACCTCCGGTTCGCAGACGTTTTGACGCAAAAACTTATTCGACTACGAACCTCTGGTTCGTCAGACCTACGGTCTGATTCGACTTTGCGGTTAAAAATTCTTATTTTTTATTGTTTAGCAGTCAAAATGAGTTTATATGCGCTGGTCCTGCCTTCGTACCCCTGCGTGCGCTCCTCCGATTATTTCCGTTATACTTTTCATAACGAGAGTCTCCTTTTCGATGGTTTCTGTTAAATCCCATCCTATAAGGTTTCTCTCGTTTTTTCTACCCTTTTCTTATTCTTGAGTCCCCTCCGAAAAGTCCGCAAAGTGTGATACAATAAAAACAGGGAGGAAATATGTTTCAGAAAAGTATAGTGCAGGAAGATATGTTCAAGTCGGCATCCTGGGTGATGGAAGGG
>JAISRW010000054.1 GCA_031273405.1 Treponema sp. | reverse complement strand
GCAAAAGCCTGGGATATGTCGCTCATGTAGTAATTGCAGACATGGTTGAATTTTGCCGCCTGCTCCGATATGGCTTTTACCAGGGGAGGGTAGTTATGGCCCAGGCAGTTAACCGCGATGCCGGAACATAAGTCAAGGTATTTCTTCCCGTTTACATCGGTAAGCCAAACCCCTTCCCCTTTGGCAAAGCTGACCGGGAGCCGGTGGTAGGTATTCATAAAAACATCGTCGTTCATGGTATCTCCTTTTAATTATCTCTTTTAAATTATCGCCTTTACAATTCAGGCGGTGATCATGGTGCCAACGCCTTGATCCGTAAAAAGTTCTATCAACAGGGCGTGGGGAAGGCGGCCGTCGATGATGTGGGCTTTCTTTACCCCCCCGTCCATGGCGAGACTGCAGCAGTCCACCTTGGGGATCATCCCTTTGCTGACAATGCCGTCCTTCTTGAGGGCCTCCAGTTCGCCGCGTTTGAGCTCCTTGATAAGGGAGTCAGGGTCATGGGGGTCGCGGAGTATGCCCCGCACGTCGGTCATGAGGAGGAGCTTCTCCGCTCCCAGGGCGGAGGCGATTTTGGCCGCCGCCAGATCGGCGTTGATGTTGAGGGCCCGGCCCAGGTCTTCCCCTGTGCCGAAGGCTACGGTAGAAACCACCGGGATCACCCCGTCATCGAGGAGGGCGCTCAGGGCCGAAGTGTCCACGGCCTCGATCTCCCCCACCAGGCCGTAATCCTCGCCTTCAGACCTGAGCCGCCGGGCCTGGAGCATGGCGCCGTCGATGCCGCAGATCCCGATGGCCCTGCCCCCCGATCGCTGTATCAGAGCGGTGATATCCTTGTTCACCTTGCCGCAGAGGACCATCTGGACAATCTCCATGGTTTCCTCGTCGGTGTATCTGAGGCCGTTTACAAAACGGCTCTCCTTGCCTGTCTTTTTCAGCATCCCCTCGATCTCCGGGCCCCCGCCGTGGACCAGCACGGTACGGATGCCGACGCAGGCCATGAAGACCAGATCCTGAATGACCGCGGCCTTGAGTTCTTCGTTGATCATGGCGTTTCCGCCGTATTTGACCACCACGATTTTTCCCCGGAAATTCTGAATATACGGCAGAGCCTGAACAAGGATGCCGGCTCTTTCGTTGCTGCTCATGGTTTCGCTCATACTATCTTCCTATCCCACAGGCTCCTAAGAACGGTAATCACCGTTAATTTTTACGTAGTCATAGGTCAGATCGCAGCCCCAGACGACGGCCTTCCCCTGCCCGCCTCCGGAAATATCGATCTCAATTTCGATCTCCTCTTCCGAGAGGATCTTTTTGGCTTCTTCCTCGGAAAAAGGAAGCGGAACGCCCTGCTCGTAGACCGGAATGCGGCCTTTGGCGCCGGCAAAACGGACATCCACCTTTTCGGGAGCAAAGTCCGCGCCCGAATAGCCCATGGCGCAAAGAACCCTGCCCCAGTTGGCGTCGGCGCCGAAACAGGCGGCCTTAACCAGGCTCGAAGACGCCACGGACTTGGCCAAAACTTCGGCGGCCTCTTCGGAAGCGGCGCCCTCCACCCTGACGGTTACCAGTTTGGTAGCCCCCTCCCCGTCCCTGGCCATGGCACGGGCAAGGCCTATGCAGAGGGTTTCCAGGGCGCCGGCAAAAGCCTCGTAGGCGGGGCCTTCGGCGTTAATGGGGAGGTTCCCCGCCGCCCCCGAAGCCATCACCAGCACCATGTCGTTGGTGGAAGTGTCGCCGTCCACGGTGAGGCGGTTAAAGGAAAGCCGCGCCGCCCGGCGGAGGGCCTTGTCCAGGAGCTCCCTGGAAATGGCCGCGTCGGTGGTGATAAAACAGAGCATGGTAGCCAGATTGGGATGGATCATCCCGGAACCCTTGGTCATGCCCCCTAAACGTACCGGCACCGCTTTTCCTTCAGGCCCTTCCAGCTCTATTTCCAGGGCGCCGTCTTTTTTTCTGGTATCGGTGGTCATGATGGCTTCCAGGGCGGCATCGTGCCCCGCTTCGTCCCCCCTGAGGGAGGAGGCCAGGCTTTCGACGCCGCTTTCTATGGCCGCCAGGGGCAGGGGTACGCCGATGACCCCTGTAGAAGCCACCGCCACCTCTTCCGGCCGGATTGCAAAACAATCGGCCGCCAGGGCCGCCATCTTCCTGGCGGCGGCAATGCCCGCCTCCCCGGTACAGGCGTTGGCGTTCCCCGAGTTGGCGATCACCGCCCGGCATATCCCGCCCGCAAGATGTTCCCTGCTGACAATGACGCTGGCGGCTTTTACCCTGTTGGCGGTAAATAGGGCCGCCGCCGTACAGGGTTTGTCTGAATAGATAAGGGCCAGGTCCCGCTTCTTTGAGGAACCCTTGATGCCGCACCAGATGCCCCCCGCCCGGAAGCCCCTGGGCGCGCACACTCCCCCGGATATTTCTTTCACCCTCTTTCTCCTAAAAAATCAGAAGAATTTTTAACCACAGACCACACGGAAAGCTCAGGCCTTTTGGTTCGAAATTCCCTCTTTCGTCCATCGTCCGTGAGGTCTGTGGTTAAATTCATTTTTTATACCCCTTGCTCCTAAAACAGGGCCGGAACCGCGCTAAGGCCGGCGGTTTCGTCAAAACCCAACAGGATATTCATATTCTGAACCGCCTGGCCGGCGGCTCCCTTTACCATATTATCGATGGCGCTGACAACAATGAGGGTTCGCCCCCCCTGATCTATATGGACCGAAATATCGCAGAAGTTGGAC
>JAISRW010000001.1 GCA_031273405.1 Treponema sp. | reverse complement strand
CTATAACCTCTTCCCTGTTCCCTCTCCCCTCTTTCTTTGCCCTTTTCCCCCAAGCTCCCAGGCCCTTGTCTTTTTTTAGGTAACGTGGTATCTATCTCCTATTGCGTTTATATGGCATGCGGCCTCATCCCGCCTCTCCGGGGACGGTCCGGGGGCGCCCCCCGATGGTCCGGGGACATTCCCCGATGACCGTGGGACATTCCCCGATGGTCCGGGGACATTCCCCGAGGGTCCGGGGACTTGCCCCGATGGTCCGGGTACATTGCCCGACGGTCCGGGGACTTTCGCCGATGGTCCGGGGAAATTCCCCGACGGTCCGGGGACATTCCCCGACGGTCCGGGGACATTCCCCGATGGTCCGGGGACATTCCCCGATGACCGGGGGACATTCCCCGATGACCGGGGGACATTCCCCGATGACCGGGGGACATTCCCAAACGGCTCGGGGGCGCCCCCGGGCAGCCCGGAGATATTCCCGAATAGCCCGTTGAGACTCCCGGAGGGTCCGCCTCCATACCGCCGTGCAGTTTTGGGGGGTTTGCGGAGCATATCCGCCTTCAAACGGAACGCGGCAGGAGTTAATGCTTTGTATGGGGAAACGTTTTTGGCAGGGAGAACATCGGATGGAACAGACAAAACGTTCGTGGGTATTCAAAACAACGCTGTTAGTATGCGTCGATTGTATCGTTTGTTTTACGTTTTGTCTCTATCCGGCGGGCGCCCAGGAAAACGATCCCCGCTATAAACCGCGGGAGCGCAATCTGCTCATCGATATCCCCCTCACGATAGTCGAAGATACGGCGGTCAATCTGTTCGGCAACGTCTTCTGGCGTTTGTTCGGCCCCGATTCGGAAGTGGCGTATTTTACCGCCGATTCCATACGGGCCAACTTAAACCCCAGGGTTTGGGATTTTGAACTAGGGCAGGGGGGCGATATTTTTCTGGTGAATCAGTTTTTACACCCCTATGCCGGGGGTATCTATTTTGCTTCCGCGCGCTCCAACAATTTCGGCTTTTACGAATCCATTCTTTCTTCCGCTTTCGGCAGTTTCTCATGGGAAGCCCTGGGCGAGGCGGCCAGCCCCGCAATGAGCGACGTGATAAACACGGTGGGGGGCGGGATCGCCCTGGGCGAGATCCTCCACCGCCTCTATCTTGAACTTGACAAAACCGGCGGCGGCGGGAAGGTGGCGGCCACCGTGCTGAGTCCTACAGACCGGATTACCGCCGCCCTCAGGGGCTACGGCCCGGCGCCGGGACCCGGCAGGATATACGACGCGTCATTCGCCTTTGGTTTTTCCTGGAGTAACGCCCAATTTCTTGAGCAGGAGCATGTAGACACAACCTGGCACAAGCCGTCGGTTTTTATCGGCGCGGATCTCGTCTATAGCGATCCGTTTATTCAGCACAGCAAAACGCCTTTTGATCACTTTGAATTTCAGACCATGCTGAATGTCTCCTCACCGCTTATGTACAATTTTAATTTTATCAGCGACGGCTACCTCGCGTCCTGGCTTCTGCTGGATGATGAGAAAAACCAGATGAGCGGCGGTTTAAGCCTTCATTTTGACGATTATATCGTTGATAAAAATCTGGACATGAATAACGGTACGGAAAACGTGAGCTTTAACGCCAACTCGGTTGATTATACCTTAAAATGGCGGCATCGTACAAAAAACAATTTTGCGTTTTCTTTTAAATTCCATCTGGGCTTTACTCCCTGGGCCGTAGCGGATTATAACGGGGGAATTAACCGCGACGACTATAACTGTTATCTTTTAGGCGTAAACACAAAGATCGCCATGCAACTGCAGGATCTTCGGAATGAGGAAAAACCGGGGCAATCCGTTACGCTGAACCTGCGCCTCTATGATACCTGGAGTATTCCCAAAACGCTCGTTTTTACGGTGAACGCCATTTTTTTCGAGAGCGAACTAAACTGGGTGTTTCCGCTTACCCGAAGAATTTCACTTTATGCGGCGGACAGTTTTTCTATACTGCACTTTAACATGGAACAGGAGGCGGATGCCGAATTCCCGAATGTAAGCCGCTGGTACAACTGCGCAAGGCTTGGCCTGTGTATTTCGTTATAAAGCCGATGGTGACGTGCCCGCGTTTGGTGTTCGCTCTGTTTTGCGCCGTGCTGCTGCTTTCCGCGCCTTCCCGCGTCTTCCCCCAGTTTGCTCCCCTTGCGGTTTCAGGCTGGGATTTTGACGGGGATTTTGACGGGGATTTTATCGATGTCAAATTTTTGCCCTTTTCCTGGGATTTCGCGAGCCACGAAGACAGGGATGCCCGGGAAGCGCTGTTACAGATAATGTTCAGAAAGGACATCGTCAGAAATATAAGCCCCCTCAAATTATCCGCCGGCGTTACGTTTACCATGCAGGCATGGTGGCAAATCTTTTCGCCTTCGGTGCCCTTCCGTGATACGAATTACGCCCCGGAGTTTTATATTACCCTTCCCTTTGGCGAAGCCGACGAACCGGACAGGTTTTTCCAGGGCGTGAATATTTCCTGGGCCCATCGATCGAACGGACGCGACGGCCCGTTCAGCAGAGCCTGGGACCGTTTCTGTTTTGCCCTCCCCCTTTCGATCAAAGGCGTTCAACTGTACCCGCGGGTTTGGTATACGGTGGTCAAAAACGACACCCATGCCGATATGGTCAACTATCTGGGTCTTTTCGACTTTACCGCGGTGTACCGTTACAACAAACATATGTTTGCGCTTTATACGAGAACAAACGTTGACTTCGGGGATTTCAAGGGCGCTTTGCAGGGTTCGTATAGCTATCCCCTGTTCGGCAGCAAATTCTTCCTCTATCTCTACTATTTTTCGGGATACGGCGAAAGTCTTATTGATGTCACTATACCGGTAAACAAACTTGGCGTCGGCGTGGTTTTAAACTGGTAACGCTGCTGCCCCGGTTCGAATGCCGGGGCGGCCCGTTAATCGGGATTAGGATTCGGCGAAAAGCGCCGAGCCCTCGGGGATGTTGACGGATTTTAAAACCAGCTCCACAGGATCGTTGGGTTCAAGGCCCGCCCTGATGCCCGCCTGCGTCTCAAGGCCCAGGGCGGGAATCACGACAACTCCCCGATTCCCCTTCCGGTCAAGAACCACTCCTTCCCAGAGGGAGCCTTTTTTGTCGGAGAGATAAACCGCCGTCCAATGGGCCCGGGAAGCCCGTTCGGCCTTGACCGCCGCCACAGCAGCCGCCTCCGCGGCGCTCACCCTGAGGAGGACTTCCTCTTCGCTTAAAAGCGCCCCGCCCTTGAGGAAGGCCCGGATCTGCTGGTGGCAGAGGAGGTCCGTATAGCGCCTGAGGGGGCTGGTCACCTGGGTGTACTGGTCCAGGCCCAGGCCCCAATGGACCGCCGGCTTGGTGGAAACCGCCCGGGGGCGCATGCAGCGCCGCATCTGCCAGGCCCCCGCAAGGCCGGGAAGCCGATCCGCGGGAAGATCCCCCGCTTCCTGGGTGATAAAGGGGAAGGGCGCCCGGTTCCGCAGGGCCCAGAGGGCGGCGGCTTCCCCCGCCAGGACCATGCACTCCCTCACCATTTCGGAGGATTTATAGGGCCGTATCGGCTCAATAGCAAGCTCTTTTTCCCCGCCCTCCCTTCCGGCTTTGAGGCTGATATGCACCTCCGGGAGGTCGATGAACACCGCCCCGCTGTTGAGGCGCCGCTCGACGTTCCGTTCCGCCAGGGCGAACAGGCCGGCCAACTCCCCTTGGGCAATCCTGTCGGCCTCCTCGTAGCTGAGGCGGGCCACCCGCACCAGGGAAGGAGTAATCGCGGTTTCCGCTATGGAAAGATCCCCGTTGAGGACGATCTTGAAGGAGAGGGCCGGGGAAAGCCCGTCGGCCTGAAGCCCCAGGGCAAAAAAATCCAGGCTTTCCGGGGCGAGCATGCGGGAACTGCCCTCGGGCACGTAGAGGGTGGCCCCCCTGTCACGGGCTTCCCGGTCGCAGGGAGTCCCCGGCAGGATCGACGCCGCCGGGTCGGCCACATGCACCCAGAGGACAAGGCGGCCCTGGGAGTCGGGGCCTTCCAGGGAGACCGCGTCGTCGGGATCGCCGCTCCAGGGGCTGTCTATGGCGTAGGAGGTAAGGTGCGTGAGATCCGCCCGGTCTTCGGGGGGAGGAGGCCCGGGGTTTATCGCCGCCGAGGCAAGGGAAAGGCCGAAACGGCGGGGGTGGGGGTTCTCCCAGGGCGTCCAGGCCCCGGCGGCCAGGAGGACCCTGTGGGCCTCCTGGGGGGTCTCGGGCCGGCCAAGCTCCCTGAGGGTGCGGCTTTTGTCGGTCCGGCCCCAGGCCAAGGCTTCCACTTCCTGGAGATAGCGGCGGTCTGTTTCGACCAGGGCCGCATCCTTCCCCGCCGGCAGGGCCTTGAGGCGGCCGAGAAAGGCGCTCCGTTCCTCGGCCTCCTTCTGCCGCCGGCCGCGTTGTTTTTCCGCCTCCTCGACTTCTTCCGCGGATTTTATCCGTATCGAAGCCGGGTCCCCCGCAAAGTAGAGCCCCTCCCGCAGGGCCTCCCAGGCGGCCAGGGCGGCGGAAGGCGAAAACCCGCCCCAGGCAAGCTCCGCCAGTTCCTTGAGGGAAACCGCCCCGCCTGAATCCTCCCTGTCGGCGGCCAAGAGTTCCCAGGCTCCCCGCAGGTCCCCCGCCGGGGCTTCGCTTTCGAGGTCTTTGAAGGAACAGGGGCCGGGGTGGAGCAATTCGACGTCCTTCTCCCGGACCTTACAGCCCTGGGCTTTTTTGTCGTCCCCCAGGACCGAGATGTTTATCTTGTCCCCCTCGGTTCCGGTTACCACCGCGGGGCGGGATTTGTAAAGGACCAGGCTTTTTTCAGGTATCATGGGAACCGCCAGGCCGTATTACTCGTATTACTCGTATTGAAGGGTCCGTGCCCCCGCCGTTGCCGATACCGTTTTCAAGCCGGTTTCCGCCGCCGGATAGTTTTGCAAACACGCTGTCTTTGAACTGGTTATTCAGACGCAAAGGGTTCTCCTTTTGTTTCGTAACTATTCACCCTGGCAGTTTGTGGGGCTTGCGCATAAAATCCCGATTAATGGGGGTAGTTGCGAGGCTTTCCCATCGGACCGTCGAACCGTCGGACCATCGAACCGAAGGTTCGTAGTTCGCGGTTCGCGGTCTGGGCTCCTAGCGTTCGCGGTAAATAATCCGGCCCCGGCTCAGGTCGTAGGGGGAAAGAGCGATCTTCACCCTGTCGCCGGGAACAATCCTGATATAGTGCTTGCGCATCTTCCCTGACAGATGGGCTAAAATGCGGTGTCCGTTTTGATTATCCAACTCTACACGGAACATGGTATTGGGAAGGGCTTCCCGAACGATGCCTTCGACTTCAATTGCTTCTTCTTTGGCCACAATTACTCCTTATTCTAGAGCCTGTCCCAAAACTCATTAACGGTGCGCTCAAAGCGCACGGTTTGAGACAGGCTCTTGGAAAAAGCGGCCGGCAGCCGGCTTTTCCCCTCAATTTAAGGCTGCTTTCCCAAAACTTCAGTTTTGGGAAAGCTTCTCTTATTATAATCATTTTTTCCAATTTAGAAAGCCCTCTTGCCGGCAAGTGAAAACAGCGAAAGCTCCCAGAGCTTGAGGAAGGGGTCGATCTCCGCCCGCACCCGCTTGAGGAAGGAGATGCCGTCTATCTGCGGCCGCTTGCCCCCGGCGCCGGCGCATTCGGGGAAGTTGGCCCAGAGGTAGTCGCATTCATCCAGGAGCCCTTCCAATTCTCCCCCGGCGGCCGCGGCGGCCCCCGAAAGAAAACCGCGCAAACGGAGGAGCCGCTCCCGCTCTCCCTGTATAAACGCTTTCAGCCGAAGTTCCTTCAAGGTGTCATATGGTGAAGGCCCGCCGCGCTCTTCGGTGTTTTGAGAGCGGCCCGGATCTTCCCGGGAAAGCACGGCAAAGGCTTCGTCCGCCGAAAGGCTTTTCACCCCCAGGGGAAGGCCGGGGCCGCTTATATCGCGGAGCCGTTCTTCCCCCGAGAATTCCTGCTCAAAAAGATCCCGGTAACCCCGCATGGCCGGGTCGCTTCGGACAGGGAGGCCGTTCTTTGAGAGGCAGGCGAAGGCGCCCTTCCTGAAAGCCGCGCCGGCGTTGAGCAGGGAGCGGAACCGGTTCCCCCCGGCAAGCCGCGAAAGATGGCCGGGGCTGGAACGGGCGTGGTAGCTGTCGAGGGTAAAGGAAAAATCTATGCCGCCGGTAAGCACCCGGCCGGAGCCGGCCTTTAAGGCTATGGCCGCGGCGCTGAGGCCGACCGAACCCAGGGGGGAGAGGACCGGGGGGAAAAGGCCCGCTCCT
This sequence comes from Treponema sp., assembly GCA_031273405.1. Next base: position 2,797 of record JAISRW010000001.1, on the reverse strand, counting down.
TCAAGGCGGCTGAAAAGGCGCAGTTCCGTCCAGGGCGTGGCGAAGAGGAACAGCGGCCCGCCCAGGACCCTCCCGCCGGCGGGCAGGGCCGAGAGATCCATGGCCGCCGGAATCCCCCGGTCCCGCCCTCCCACAAAGTCCCCCAGATTCCAATGCTGGCTTTCCAGGATGACCGTCAAATCGGGCTCTATGCCCCATTCCCCCAGGGACGGTATGCAGGTGTCGGCGCAGACGATTCTGAAGGGCCGCTTTTGCGGGTTCCCCGCCGCCGCGCCGAAGCGGTCCAGGAGGCCCCGCAGAAGCCCGTCCAGGGAAGGTCCGGCTCCCAGGACCAGCACCGGGGCGGCGCCGAAATCAAGGTCCGAAATATCGCCGTGATTCGGGAGGAGGGCGAGATTCCGTATCGCGTTCCTGGTATAGAGGCGGCCGAGCTTTATCAGGGTCATGGCGTTGCCCCAGCTTATGGCCATATCCCGGCGCAGGAAAGCCGCCAGGTTTTCGTACAAACCGGGGGAAAGCTGCCATCCCCCCGTCAGGCGGAGAACTTCCACCCGGCGGAACCGCCGTTCCCCCAGGTCTCCCTGACCAGGGCGCAGAGGGCCCCGGGATCGGCCGCTTTTGCCAGAACCAGGGGCCGGAATTCGCCGGGCCCGGCGGAGGCTCGGGCCAGCAACGGTCCCATAGCCTTAAGGGATAGGTCGAAAAGCTGCCCGTCTTCTTCGACGCAGAGAACGGCCGAATTTTTCCCCAGCCTTGCCAGCAGGACATCAAGGCCGTAGCCATAGAGGGGGGAGGGGCAGAAATAGAGGACCCGATCGTTTACCGGGAGTTCCCCCGCCGTCCTTTCGGCAAGGGCGGCAGGGTCAATCCGCGACAGGAGGGTTTTGCCCCGGTAAAAAACTGAAAGGCCCCGGCGGGCGGGCAGCTCTTGCGGCGTCTCAGGAGGCATGGATTAATCTGATGCCGGGGTTCCAAAACCGGGCATTTATCCGCCTCAATTGTAGCCCAGCACCTGCGGATAGAAGACTTCGTTGAACCGGTTTTCGAATTTTTCGCTGCTAAAGAAATATTTTTGGAGATTGCCTTGAACGGTCTCGTTTACCAGATAGGAATAAAAGCTTTCCATAATGGTGGTTTCGCTTTCATCAACTTCGGTCTCTTCTGTAGGATAGAGAATCACTACGGAATCACCCAGGATCAAGGGCTTGGCAGGGGTAAGGAGAGGGCCGGAAAAAGCGGTCTGCCAGAAATTGTCATTGCTGCCGGCGGAACTCAATTCGGGTATGCTGAAAGAAAACACCGAAGGGTAGAGGTAAATATCGCCGTAGTTTATAGGCAGGGGGCCGAAACTGCGTTTTTCAATGCCCCGGTCGTATAAAGCCGAATCAAAGCCCTTGCTTTGTATTTCGCCGATCACTTTGTCCGCTTCCGCCAGGAGCCAGTCGTCCATCCGGCCCCGCTCAAAGGTCCCCACATAGGCGCGGATTTTTTCCATGAGGGCAAGGTCATCGGTGTCCGCCGGACGGGGGTCGTCCTCGACCCTGAAAAAAGCCCAGCCGTCGGGAACCTTGATGATATCGCTCAAACTGCCTTTCGGGAGCGCTATCACCGCGTCCCTGGCGGCTTCGTCGGGGATTTCGGAATTCATCTCGTAGGCCAGTTTTATCCCCATGTCGCCGCCCGATTCGGCGTAATTATCTTTGGACTCCTTGGCGGCGTCCTCGAAGGTAGTGGTCTCGTTCTTAATGGAGTCGAGAATCTGCCGGGCCTCCCGCTCGCCGGAAGCGACCGTGATTCTTGAAAGATGGACCACCCTGAAGAGGGAAGGAGAGGCGTTTACAAAAGAGACGATTTCGGAATCCGGATAGGAGCTCACCGGTATGGACGCAAAATCAAAACTGCGCCTGGGAGAAGCCATGGCTTTGATGAATTCCGTTTCCTGGACCGAGGTGATGATCCCCGAGAGGTCGTCGATATAGTGCCGCGCGGCAATTTCGTCCCGCACCTGCCGCCAGAGGCTCATTTGGGAGGTTTTATCCAACTGCCGGTATCTGGCGGCGGAGAATTTTCCGTCTACCTGGAAATTGGGCAGCAGGGCCACCTGCCGGTCTACCACCTCCTCCGGGGCCCTATAGCCGGCGTTTTTCATTTCGTCAAGAATCCCCTGGCGGATCACCGCCTCGCTAAAAGCGCGCTGCCAGATCTGGAAAAGGACGATGGAAAAGTTAGAATCGTTTATAGCCGATTGCTGATTCCTGGCAAGCTCCTGCTGGACCAGATAGAAATAATTTCCCGGGACATAGGCGATGGGAGCGCCGTTATAATACCCGAAAACCAAATTTCCCGCGCCCTGGGCTTCGGGCACGATGGCCGGGACAAATACAAACGCTACGATTACTATGAGGAGGATGATAATGGTCCCGATAAAGATAAAAGGACTGGTTTTAAACCGCCGGACAAATTCGGCCCTCAATGAATCTTTTTGCCCTTCCGGCTGTTTTTTCTCCCTGGATGCCATAAATAACTCCCCCGTGGTTTTGTGGTCGTCTATAGAAGCTTTCCCGCCGAATCCCGTATCCGCGCCAACCTGGTTTTGGGAAACCCCCCATGCTCTTTACAGGGAGAATACCATTTTCTGCCCGAATCGTCAATATTAGGGAGGCTTTCCCAAAACTGAAGTTTTGGGAAAGCAACCTTAAATTTAGGGGAAAAAGCGGGCCTCAAGCCGCTTTTTCCAAGAGCCTGTCCCAAAACCGTGCGCTTTCAGCGCACAGTTAAATAGTTTTGGGACAGGCTC